>JAJYQH010000252.1 GCA_021794705.1 Actinomycetes bacterium
GGCCAGTTCTCTCCGGCCGGTGCCATCCCGGTGATGACGTAGATGATCCGGCTGCCCATCGAGACGGCGTGGTCGGCGATGCGCTCGAAGTAGCGCCCGAGCAGGGCGACGTCGACGGCTGCCTCGACCCCGTACTCCCAGTCGTCGGCGAGCAGCACCCGGAACTGCTGGCGCCGCAGTTCGTCGATCTCCTCGTCGCTCTCGGCCAGCTTCGTCGCCTCGCCGACGTCGCGCTGGTCGAGGGTCTGGCCCGCGACGAGGATCATCTCGTCGGCCACCTCCGCCATCCGGGAGAAGTTCGCCCGAAGCGCCTCCGGGACGGCCCTGGCAGGCGCGCGCATCCTGCTGATCTTGGCGATGTGCACGGCGAGATCGCCCATCCGCGCCAGTTCGAAGGCCATCCGCAGCGCGGCCACGATGGTGCGCAACTCGCCGGCGACGGGAGCCTGCCGGGCGAGCAGGTTGAAGCACCGCTCCTCGAGGTCGTCGTGCTGGCGGTCGAGCCGCGGGTCGTCCGCGACGACCTTCTCGGCCAGCGCCTCGTCGGCGTTGAGCAGCGCGCGGGTGGCGTCGTGCACGGCGATGCGGACGTCGTTGGTCATGCCGACGAGGGTGGAGACGATCCCGTCGAGCTCGTCGTGGTAGGTCTGTCGCATGGGGCCTTCCCGGGTCGGTGGTCGCGCACATCGGCGTGCCCATTGTGTCGCGTCCTTCGGACGCTAGGAGGGCCGGGTTACGGCTCGGCGGACGATGGAGGAACGGCTGGTGAACAGCCGAGGACGATTCGGTGATGGACCGGCACCGGGGGGCCACCGCCGGGGCGAGGTTCCGTAGGATCGCGGCGTGCCCAACCGAAGTTTCCGTACCGCCGCAGAGCAGCGCGCCTCGGCGTCCCGCGCCGCGTCCGACCACCTCACCGGGGACGCCGCCATCGTGAGCGCCGCCCTCGAGCGACTGGGCGAGGCGGTGGTGGTGCTCGTCGGCGGTGAACCCAACCGGGTGCTCGCGGCGTCCGCGGCCGCCCGGCGGCTCGGGCTCGTGGACGCCGGCGGCATCAGCCAGGCGTCGCTCCGGCAGGCGGCCGAGGAGGTGCGGGACGCGGGCGACCCGATCCTGCTCACCCTCGAGGTGCCGCCGCAGCCGGGGCAGGCGGCCCGCCACCTCGAGGTGACGGTCACCGGCCTGCCACTTCAGGGGGTGCTCATCGAGGCGATCGACCGCTCCTCGCTGCAGCGGGTCGACGCGACCCGGCGCGACTTCGTCGCCAACGTGAGCCACGAGCTCAAGACGCCGATCGGAGGCGTCCTGCTGCTCGCCGAGGCGATCGAGGAGGCCGCCGACGACCCGGGCGCGGTGCGGCACTTCGGGGAGCGGCTGCGCACCGAGGCGAGCCGGCTCACCGACATGGTCAACCAGCTCATCGACCTGTCGCGGCTGCAGGCCGAGGAGCCGCTGCGCGACGCCGAGCCGCTGCTCATGGAGGAGGTCATCGACGAGGCGCTGGGGCGCTGCCAGATGGCCGCGACCCGCAAGAAGACCACCCTGCTCACCACGGGGGACGCCGGCGGGTTCGTCTGGGGCGAGGAACCGCGGCTCATCGACGCCATCGCCAACCTCGTCCTCAACGCCATCGCGTACTCCGACCGGGAGTCGCGGGTGCAGATCTCGGCGCGCAGGGTCCGCGACGACGACGGGCGCTGGATCGAGGTGGCGGTGTCCGACCGGGGGATCGGGATCGCCGAGGCCGACCTGGACCGGATCTTCGAACGCTTCTACCGTGTGGATTACGGGCGCAGCCGTGCGCACGGCGGAACCGGCCTCGGTCTCAGCATCGTGCGCCACATCGCCGAATCGCACGGCGGCTCGATCCGGGTGACGAGCGTGCTGGGGGAGGGGTCCACCTTCACCCTGCGGCTGCCCGAATACACCGGCGTGCCGGAGCAACACGACCAGCCCGCCGAGGGCTGAAGGAGGTCAGCATGGCCAAGGTGCTCATCATCGAGGACGAACCCGCCTACCGCGAGGCCACCGGGTTCATGCTCCGGCGCGAGGGCTTCGAGGTGGTCGAGGCCCGCGACGGCATCGAGGGGCTCGACCAGTACGACCGGCAGGGCGCCGACATCGTGCTGCTCGACCTCATGATGCCGGGGATGCCGGGCACCGAGGTGTGCCGGCAGCTGCGCCAGCGGGGCAACCCGGGCATCATCATGGTGACCGCGCGTGACTCGGAGGTCGACAAGGTGGTCGGGCTGGAGATCGGCGCCGACGACTACGTCACCAAGCCCTTCTCCCACCGGGAACTGCTCGCGCGCATCCGCGCCGTGCTGCGTCGTGGGCCGGACCTCGAGCTCATGCCCGACGTGCTGGAGGCGAACGGCGTCCGGGTCGACCTGGAGCGGCACGAGGTGAACGTCGACGGCAAGCCGGTGCGGCTGGCGCTCAAGGAGTTCGAGCTGCTCACGCTGCTGCTGCGCAACGCCGGCAAGGTGATGACCCGCGGTCAGCTGATCGAGCGCATCTGGGGGTCCGACTACGTCGGCGACACCAAGACGCTCGACGTGCACGTGAAGCGGCTGCGCAGCAAGATCGAGACCGACCCCGCGCACCCGGTAAAGCTGCACACCATCCGCGGGGTGGGCTACAAGTTCGAGGGCTGAGCCGGGGCCGGTTCAGCTGCTCGGCGTGCTGCTCGGGCTGGCCGGCACCGGGGAGGGGGACCCCGACTGGCTGTAGTCGGGGTTGCTCGTCGAGGTGATCGGCGCCTGCACGGTGATGTCACCGCTCTTGCTGAACGTGAACGTGACGTTCGCGGTCTCTCCCGCGCCGAGGTCGGGCGAGCTGAGGGTGATACCGGAGTCGTCGAGCTTGGTGAGCACGTCGGCCGACATCCCCCGGTTCACCTGAACGGTGGTGAACGGCTTCCCCTGGCTGCCGTCGAGCTTCACCGGGGCACCCGACACCGAGACCAGCGTGTCGTCCTGCGAGGAGAGCACCGACGCGATCAGCCGCGCGTTCGTGCCGGAGGCGACCAGGACGACGTTCATCACCTGGACGCCGCCGGCCGAGGCGTTGACGCCCGCGGCCGGGTGGTTGGGGTCGAGGGTGGCGAACGAACAGGCCGAGGTGGCGAGCGCGAGCGAGCCGGCGAACAGGGCGGCGATGGCGATGCGGGCGACTCGGGTGGTGCGCGTGGTCATGGTTCCGTCCTGGCTCGTCGTCGTGGCGGGAAGGGAGGGCTCGGTGCCCGAGCGGTGCACGGTCTGTGGCGACAGCCTACCGACAAACACCCCGGAACGCGCTCGGGCGATCATCGCCCGGAACGGTGCGCAGGCACAGAATCGGTTCAAAGTCAAGAGTGAGAATTGCCGCAAAAAGCGAATTCACAAGGGGAAACGCAGTGGGGGACGGGCTGACTCCGTGGTAAACTGGATCGGCGAAAGGGGTTGCAAGATATGACATTTACGGTCGGTGAGACGGTGGTCTATCCCAACCATGGGGCGGCTGTCATCGAAGACATGGAGACCCGGCAGATCAAGGGTGAGGATCGACTCTACCTGGTTCTGCGCATCATCGGACAGAACGACCTAGTGGTGCGGGTTCCTGCCTGCAACCTCGACCTGGTCGGCGTCCGCGATGTGGTCGATCAGGATGGTCTCGAGCGGGTCTTCTCGGTGCTGCGGGCGCCGCACACGGAGGAGCCCACGAACTGGTCGCGTCGGTTCAAGGCGAATCTCGAGAAGCTGCACAGCGGCAACGTGCTCAAGGTGGCCGAGGTCGTGCGCGACCTGTGGCGCCGCGAGCGCGAGCGCGGCCTCTCGGCCGGTGAGAAGCGGATGCTGGCCAAGGCCCGACAGATCCTCGTCTCGGAACTGGCCCTGGCCGAGAAGGTCGAGGAGGATCGCGCCGAGGTCATGCTCGACGAGGTGCTCGCCTCCTGAGGCTGGTCCGCTAGATTCTCCCCATGCACACACCGGCCGTCACCCTCGGGTGGCGGCCGGTTCTCCGTGCCCGGGGCCCGGTGTGCCCCGTCCCCCCAGGGCGCGGCGGAGCGCGACCATGGTGATCCGCACGGGCATCGGGGTGGACGTCCACCGGCTCGAGCCCGGGGTGCCGATGTGGTGCGCGGGGCTGCACTTCCCCGACGAGGACCGCGGCCTGGCCGGCCACTCCGACGGCGACGTGGCGGCGCACGCACTGTGCGACGCCCTGCTGAGCGCCGCGGGCCTGGGCGACCTCGGCAGCAACTACGGCACCAGCGATCCCCGGTGGGCCGGCGCGTCGGGCGCCGCGTTCGTCGAGGAGACCGTGGCCCGGGTGCGCGCGGCCGGCTTCGAGATCGGCAATGTCTCCGTTCAGGTGATCGGCAACCGGCCCCGGCTGGCCGGCCGGCGCGCCGAGGCGGAGCATGCGCTCTCACGGGCCGCCGGGGCCCCCGTGTCGGTGGGGGCGACGACGACCGACGGACTGGGCCTCACCGGCCGGGGCGAGGGCGTGGCCGCCATCGCGACCGCGCTGATCCACGCGCTCTGAGCCCGCTCCCGAGCCCGGGGAGGTTCAGCCCACCCGGACGCCGAGCCACTGCTCGGCGCCGAACTGTTCGAACCGCTCCAGCTCGGTGAACCCGAGCCGCGCCGCGAGCCGCATCGACGCGGCGTTGGCGCTCTGG
>JAJYQH010000228.1 GCA_021794705.1 Actinomycetes bacterium
TCAGGCCGGGCGCCTGCGCGACCGCGTTGACCAGCCCGGGGGCGTGGGTGGCGATCCGCGACCACCAGTAGATGAGGGTGATCGCGTAGTCGGACCGCGGGCGCGGCCGCCACTTGTAGAAGTGGGCGAGGAACTCGGCCTTGTAGGTCGCCATGTCGACGTTCACCGGGCACTCGCTCTTGCACGACTTGCAGGCAAGGCACAGCTCGAGGGCGTCCTTGACGCCCTTGTCGCGCCAGCCCTTGAGCTTCTCTCCGCGCAGCATCTCGAACAGCAGCCGGGCGCGCCCGCGGGTCGAGTCGTGCTCCTCACGGGTGACCATGTAGCTGGGGCACATGTAGCCGGTGTCGACGTTGCGGCACTGGCCGACGCCGACGCAGCGGGCGGCCGCGTTGCCGAAGTCGTGGGCGTCGTCGGGGTAGGCGAAGTAGGTCGTGACGTTGTGGAGCTTGGAGTGGGGCCCCTCGCGGAGGTCCTCGGTGGGCAGGTTCGGTCGGACGACCTTGCCCGGGTTCATCATCCAGTCCGGGTCCCAGATGCCCTTGAACTCCTGGAAGGCCTCCACCAGCTCCTCGCCGTACATGATCTCGAGCAGCGCGCCACGGGCCTGGCCGTCGCCGTGCTCGCCGGACAGCGACCCGCCGTAGCTCGTGACCAGGCGCGCCGCCCGCTCGAGGAAGTGGGCCCACACGTCCACGCCCTGGGCGGTCGACAGCTTGAAGTCGATGCGGCAGTGGATGCAGCCCTGGCCGAAGTGTCCGTAGAGGGCGGCCGTGTAGCCGAACTCGTCGAGCAGTTTGTCGAAGTCGCGGAGGTAGTCGCCGACCTTGTCGGGGGCGACCGCGGCGTCCTCCCAGCCGGGGTGGGTGGTCGGGACGCCGGGAACGTGCGCGGTCGCCCCTAGTCCGGATTCGCGCACCTGCCAGAGCTTCTCGGCCTCCCACTGCTGGTCGAACACCTTGATCGACGGGGGTCGGTCGAGCCGCTTGGCGTCCTCGACGAACCGCTCGGCCTGCGCGTCGGCGTCGTCCTTGGAGTCGGAGCCGAACTCGACGAGCAGCCAGCCCTTGCCGTCGGGCAGCAGGTCGACGTCCTCGGGGTGGAGGCCCTTCTTGCGCATGTAGTCGACGAGCAGGTGGTCGATGCCCTCGCAGGCCACCGGCTTGTGCTCCCGCACGAACGGGACGTGGTCGCCGGCGGTCGGGGAGTCGGGGAACCCGAGGACGACCAGCGTCCGCTTCGGCTTGGCGTCCATCAACCGCACCTTGGCGCGGAGGATCGTCACGCAGGTGCCCTCGGTGCCGACCAGCGCCTTGGCGACGTCGAAGCCGTTGTCGTCGAGCAGCTGGTCGAGGTTGTAGCCGGAGACCCGGCGCGGGATGTGCGGGAACCCGGTGCGGATGGTCTCGAGGTGCCGGTCGCGCAGGTCGCGCAGCTGCTCGAGCAGCCTGCCCTTGGCGTCGCCGACGGCGATCGCGGCGTCCAGTTCCTCGGGGGTCATCCTCCCCACGGTGAACCGGTCGCCGCGGTAGGTGAGCACGTCGAGCTCCAGCACCTGGTGCACGCTCAGCGGCCCCGGCCCGTAGAACTCGGCCATCACCGAGTGGGTGCCGCAGGAGTTGTTGCCGAGCATGCCGCCGAGGGTGTTGCGGCTGTGCGTCGCCGGGTCCGGGCCGTAGGTGAGCCCGTGCTCGGCCGCCAGCTGGCGCAGGTGGTCGAGGTTGCAGCCGGGCTCGACCCAGGCGGTGCGCTCCACGGGGTCGATCGACTCGACCCGGTCGAGGTACTTGCTGAAGTCGATGATCACCGCGACGTTGCACGTCTGCCCGGCCAGGCTGGTGCCGCCGCCCCGGTTGGTGACCGGGACGCCGTGCCGTCGACAGGTGTTCACCGTGGCCACGACGTCGTCGAGGGTCTTGGGGACGACGACGCCGATCGGCATCTGCCGGTAGTTCGACGAGTCGGTGGAGTACGCCGACAGGCTGGCGCTGTCGAACCGCACCTCCCCGTCGACCTCGTGCCGCAGGTCGCGCAGCAGGGCGCGCAGCTGTGGCGTGAGGCTCGGGTGCGAGTGGTGCAGGGTGTCGACCCCCGTGAAGCGGAGGGGCGTCCCCCCGGTCGCGGGCGAGGACGCCGAGTCCGGCTCGGTCTGCGCGGCGATCGGGGGTGGGACGTCCCGGTCGTCGCGTCCGCTGCGGGTGTCGCGATGGTCGTCGAGCGTGGTCATGTCGTTCCCCCTCCCGGGTGCACCCTGAACTCCTCGATGTCAGCCCACTTGACCTCGAGACCGAGGCCGGGCCGCGACCGGTCGGGGTGCAGGGCGCCGTCCTCGGGCTCCAGCACCCCGTCGAAGACCATGTGCTCGAGCCGCACGTGGTCGGCGAAGTACTCCAGGTTCCGCAGGTGCCACACGGCGGTGAAGGCGTGCGCGCTGGCCTGCGGGGCGCAGTGCGCGGACAGGTCGATGGTCTCGGCGTCCGCGAGGGCCGCGGCGCGCAGGACCCCGGTGATCCCGCCCGCGCGGGTCACGTCGGCCTGAAGGCAGTCGACGGCCTCGTGGGCGAGCAGGTCGCGGAAGTCGGCGATGTCGTAGCCGTACTCGCCGGCCGCGATGTCCATGCCGGCCGGCGCCCTGTCGCGGAGCAGGCGGAGCCCGGCGAGGTCGTCCATGCTCACCGGTTCCTCGAACCAGACGACGCCGAACTCGGCGAACCGCTCGGCCAGGGCCAACGCCTGCTTGCGGGTGTAGGCCCCGTTGCCGTCGACGAACAGGTCGACGTCGTCGCCGATGATCCCCCGGGCCAGTTCGACCCGGCGGGGGTCGTCGTCGGGGTGCGTGCCGACCTTGATCTTCACTGCCCGCAGTCCCTGGTCGACCCAGCCGGAGAGCTGGTCGGTGAGCTGCCGGTCGGTGAGGTTGGTGAAGCCCCCGCTGCCGTACACCGGGACGCCGTCGTGGTACCCGCCGAGCAGGTCGACGACCGAGCGCTCCAGGAGCCGCGCCTTGAGGTCCCACAGCGCGACGTCGACCGCGGAGATGGCGCAACTCGCGGCGCCGCTGCGTCCGATGTTGCGCACCGCGTGCACCATCGATCCCCACGCCGCGCCGATCGCCATGGGGTCGCGCCCGGTGACGACGTCGGCGAGGTGGTCGGTGATGAGCGCCGCGGACGCCGCCGGCGCGTAGGAGTAGCCGATCCCGGTCCGGCCGCCGGCGGTGACGCTCGCGATGACGATCGTCGTGGCGTCCCACCGGAACGTGCCGTCGGACTCGGGGTGCTCGAGGGGGATGGTGAAGGCGTCCGCCCGCACCGCGTCGATCGCGACCTCCGCCGGCGTCCCCTCGGGGGCGCCGAGGGAGGTGTCCGGGGAGGTCACTTCTTGCCCCCCGTCAGGCGCGACTCCACCTCCTCTTTCATGGCGCGCATGCCCTCCTTGACCATGCGGCCGCGCTCCGGGTCGCCGTGCAGGACGGCCTTGGCAACGCCGAGCGCCTCGGGCACGGAGATGTGCGCCGGCAGCGGCGGCACGTCACGGTCGACGTGCACGTCGAGGATCACCGGACGCCGGGCCGCGAAGGCGCGGTCCCAGGCGGCGTCGATCTGCTCGGGGTCGGTGACGGTGATCCCCTCGAAACCGAGCAGTTCCGCGTACGCGGCGTAGTCGATGCTCTCGACCAGCTGGGCGGTGTCCCAGCGGGGGTCGCCCACCTCGCGCATCTCCCACGACACCTGGGTGAGGTCGTCGTTGTGGAGGATGAGCACGATGAACGTCGGGTCGGCCCACTCCTTCCAGTGCTTCTTGACGGTGATCATCCCGTTCATGCCGAGCATCTGGAAGGCGCCGTCGCCGATGGTGCACACGACCGGACGGTCGGGGTGGGCGAACTTGCCGGCCATGGCGTACGGCATGGCCGCGAGCATGGTGGCGAGGCGTCCGGACAGGTTGCCCATCTGGTGCCGCCCGAGCCGGATGTGGTGGCCGTACCAGTCGGCGGTGGTGCCGGCGTCCGCGGTGATGATCGCGTTCTCGGGAAGGCGGTCGTTGAGCGAGATGTAGACGCGGCGGGGGTTGATGGGGTCGGCGTCGGCCATGCCGACCTCGCGGACCTCGTTCTCCCACTCCTGCATCTGCTTGACGATGTCGTTCTGCCAGTCGCGGCCGTGCTCGGTGAGCATCGGCAGCAGGGCCGTGAGGGTGGAGCGGGTGTCGCCCCACAGGTTCACCTCGGTCGGGTACCGGATGCCGAGGTGCTCGGGGACGATGTCGATCTGCACCGCCCGCGCCTTGCCGGTGGGCGGCAGGAACTCCGCGTAGGGGAAGTTGGTGCCGACCATGAGCAGGGTGTCGCAGTTCTGCATCATGTCGTAGCTCGGACGCGAGCCCAGGAGCCCGACCTGCTGGGTGTGATAGGGGATGTCGCCCGGCACGACCTCCTTGCCGAGCAGGGCGGTGACGATGCCGGCGCCGAGCTTGTCGGCGACCGCCAGCACCTGGTCGGTGGCCCCGATCGCCCCCTCGCCCACGAGCATCGCGACCTTCTCGCCGGCGTTGAGGACGTCGGCCGCCTGCTGCAGTTCCTCCGCTGTGGGCGTGAACTTGCGCGACGCGTACCCGATGCCGCTGCGCGACACCCAGTGCGCGGCG
>JAJYQH010000270.1 GCA_021794705.1 Actinomycetes bacterium
GGCGGCGGCGGAGCCTCCCCGGCGTCCTCGGGGTGGGTGAGCGCCTCCCACTCGTCGAGCAGCGAGGAGTCGGTGATCCGGATCATCTCGCCGAGCCACTCGACGATGTCGTCGAACTCGGGCGTGCGCACCGACTCGGGCACCGTCTGGCGCAGCGCCCGGTAGGCGTCGGTGAGGTAGCGCAGCAGCAGCCCCTCGGTGCGCTGCAACCGGTGGAAGCCGACGTACTGGCCGAAGGTCATCGCCCGCTCGACCATCTCCCGCACGACCGACTTGGGGTTGAGGTCGTCGGGCGACAGCCACGGGTGCCGGCCGCGGTAGACCGTGAAGGCGTGCCCGAGCAGTTCGCCGAGCGGTTCGGGCCAGCGGATCTCCTCGAGCTGGGCCATCCGCTCCTCGTACTCGACGCCGTCGGCCTTCATCTCGGCGACCGCCTCCCCGCGGGCCCGGAACTGCTGCGACAGCAGCACCTGCATGGGGTTCTCCAGCGTTGCCTCCACCACGCTGACGAGGTCGAGCACGTAGTCGGGGGAGCTCGGGTCGAGCAGGTCGAACGCCGCCAGCGCGAACGCCGACAGCGGCTGGTTGAGGGCGAAGTCGTTCTGCAGCTCGGGGGACAGGGCGAAGCGGCGTCCCCCCGGCGTGGGCTCGTCGAGGCGGACCACCACGCCGCTCGCCAGCATCGAGCGGCCCAGGCCGAGCGCCCGCCGGTAGAGCGGACGCCGCTTCGCCTCGTCCGGCACCGCCTCGCTCACCAGCCGCACGACGGCGGCGATCGTGTCCTCGTCGCGTTCGAGCAGGTTGAGCAGCAGCGCGTGGGTGATCCGCAACCGCCCGTGCAGCGGCTCCGGCGCGGCCGCGACCAGCTTGTCGAAGGTCTGCTCGGTGTAGCTCACCTCGCCCGGCGCCGGCTTCTTGCGCTGCACCTTGCGCTGCTTCTTGGGGTCGTCGCCCGCCTTGGCCAGCGCCTTGGCGTTCTCGATGACGTGCTCCGGGGCCTGGGCGACGACGTAGCCCACGGTGTCGAACCCGGCGCGCCCGGCCCGCCCGGCGATCTGGTGGAACTCGCGGGCCCGGAGCACGCGCTGGCGGCGTCCGTCGAACTTGGTGAGCTGGGTGAACAGCACCGTGCGGATCGGCACGTTGATGCCGACGCCGAGGGTGTCGGTGCCGCAGATCACCCCGAGCAGGCCCCGCTGGGCGAGGGTCTCGACCAGCCGGCGGTAGCGGGGGAGCATGCCGGCGTGGTGGACGCCGACACCCCCGCGGATCAGCGTGCTGAGGGTCGACCCGAAGCCGGGGGCGAAGCGGAGATGCCCGACCGCGGCGGTGATCTCGCTGCGCCGCACCCCGGTGACGACGCCGTCGGCGTACAGCGCCTGGGCCCGCTCGACGGCCGCGCCCTGGGAGGCGTGCACGAGGTAGATGGGCGCCTTGTCGTCGCGGACCAGCTCCGCGACGGTCTCGGGCACGGGGGTCATCGCCCAGGAGTGGACGAGCGGCACCGGCCTGGTGCCCCCGCTCACCGTCTCCACCGGCCGGCCGGTCCGCTGCCGGAGGCCCTCCGCGAGGTCGGCGGTGTCGCCGAGGGTGGCCGACATGATGAGCAGCTGGGACGCCGGCAGCTCGGTGAGCATCACCTGCCAGGCCCAGCCGCGGTCGGGGTCGGCGAGGAAGTGGAACTCGTCCAGCACCACGGTGTGGGCGAGCTCACCGGCGTCCTTGGGCGCGGTGCGCAGGGCGATGTTCGCGAGGATCTCGGCGGTGCAGCAGATGAGCGGGGCGTCGGGGTTGACGGCGGCGTCCCCCGTGACCATGCCCACGTGTTCGGCGCCGAACACCCGGCACAGTTCGAAGAACTTCTCGCTGACCAGGGCCTTGATCGGGGCGGTGTAGTAGCTGCGGGCTCCCGCGGCGATCGAGAACGCGTGCGCCGCCAGGGCGATGAGCGACTTGCCCGAGCCGGTGGGGGTGGTGACGATCGTGTGCGCCCCGGTGAGCAGGTCGAGGATCGCCTCCTCCTGGTGCGGGTAGGGGGTGAGCCCCTCCGACGCGCACCATCGGAGGAACACCTCGTGGACGCGGTCGGCGTCCCCGCCCGCGGCGTGCAACGACTCGACCAGTTCGGCTCCCACCCGCCGAACCTACCCTGCGCCGACCCGCCCCGCGCCCGGCCACCCGCGCGGCTGGCGGCCCGGCAGGAGGGATTGTCGAACGTTGAACGGGGGCTGAACCGTCGGCCTCCCGGAGGGCTTGTGATGGGTGGGTCGCCGGTCTTAGCCTGAAGATCAACGACCTGAGTTGGCGTACTCAGTGCCCCTGGTCCTGGGCAGTCACGCCTTAGCCATCCCCCTTAAACCACCCCGCCGTAGGGCGGAAAAATCCGGGGTTGATGATGGAGCCCACGTACTGGTGACGCCGGAGCGCCAGTGCAACGACCGGAAGGAAGTGACATGCCTACTCTGTCCCCGCTGGCGGCCCTCGTGCCGCTCGACGCGGGATTCGTGCACTACGGCTTCATCAATCTGTCCGTCCCCAACCTCGTGGTGATCGGCGCGATGCTCGTCCTCTTCGTGCTCGCCCTCGTGGTGCCCTTCCCCGAGGAGGAGTCATGAGCGCCGCGGGGTCCGAGCGGCAGACCCGCTCGTGGACGTCGCGGCTGTCGGGACGGATCGTGGGCCTCGTCCCCAAGGGGCAGTGGCTTCCCGACCGCCAGCCCGCCTACGTGGCCTCGTGGATCTACGTGTTCGGCGTGGCGACGCTCGCCGGGCTCGTGCTGGTGATCGCGACCGGCCTCATCCTCACCATCGGCGGCGTCACCTGGTGGCACACCTCGAGCCTCGGCCACTTCGTCAACTCGCTGCACCTGTGGAGCGTCGAGTTGTTCTTCGCCGCGATGGTCATCCACCTGTGGGGCAAGTTCGTCATGTCCGCGTGGCGCGGACGCCGTGGCCTCACCTGGCTCACCGGGGCGTTCTGCTTCTTCATCTCGATCGGCACCGCGTTCACCGGCTACCTCATCCAGACGAACTTCGACTCCCAGTGGATCAGCACCCAGGCCAAGGACGGCCTGAACTCGGCCGGCATCGGGGCCGCGTTCAACGTCATGAACTTCGGCCAGATGGTGCTCTACCACGTCGCGCTGCTGCCGGTCGGCGTCCTGCTGCTCGTCGGGTGGCACATCATCCTGGTCCGCCGCCACGGCGTCGTGCCGCCGGTGGGCGCCGAGGTGCCCGACGCGGTGGGCGCCGGGTCCGTGGACAGCACCGTGGGTTCTGAGAGGGGGCTGCGCTGATGGCCAGGATCGTCACTCCCGATTCGCACGACTTCCCGACCCGGCGGTACGACCTGGTCAAGGAGTTCGTCATCGCGCTCGTGGTGATGACGCTGCTCGTCGTCGTGTTCGCCGTCGCGGTGGGCTCGCCGGACGAGAAGGCGATCACCATGAAGTCGTGGGCCGCCAACGCCCCGGCCGACGTGGTGGCGACCGCGACCTCCGAACTCGCCGGCACCAGCACGACCGCCGGGTACGGGCCGCCGTACAACTCGGCGTCCGACGGGCAGGCGCTCGGCCCGCTCACCCTCGCCAAGTGGATCGGCATCACCCAGCCGATCGACGCGGCCAACGACCTCGTCATCACCCCGGTCTCGACCCTCACCGACAGCGCCACCCAGCAGGCGGTGCAGCAGTGGAAGGCGGCCTCGGCCGACCAGCAGGGCAAGTGGGCGAACAACTACGCCGACGCGCTCAGCAAGGCGCCCGACGGTGACCCGGCCAAGGTCGCCAAGGGCGACTACGGTCCCGTGCCCGCCATCGCCCAGGGTGAGTTGACCCTCGCCCAGAGCGGCGCGCTCGAGGGCCTGCTCACGACAAGCACGACCTTCTTCGGCACCAACCCGACCAAGGCGCTGCTGCTGCTCGCCGACGGCAGCTACATGGCCGGCATCGCCGACTCGGAGAACCTGTCAGGCGACCAGTGGGGAATGATGAACGAGACCGGGCACTACCCCGGGCAGCCGTGGCTGTGGCTGTACACGTTCTGGTACCAGGTGCCCCCGTTCGCCACGTCGGACAACGCCGACGTGCAGGTGTGGGCACTGATGATCCTGCTCAGCCTGGTGTTCGCGCTCATCCCGTGGATCCCCGGCCTCAACCGGATCCCCCGCGGGATCAAGCTCTACCGGCTGGTCTGGCGGAACTGGTACCGCAAGCACCCGGAGACGACGCCGAGCCGAGCTCAGGCGCCGCCCCGGCAGGCCTCCGGCTCGACTCAGAGCGCCTGACCTGACCCGGCGTACGCGCCCCCCGTGGATCTGCCCCCTGGATCCCCGGGGGGCGCGTCGGTTGTGGGGACGTGGTCGGGTGGCACCTCGTGCGGGGAACCTGACGTGGGCAGTGCCCGGTTGACGGTCGAGTACGACCCGAAGGGGGACAGCGCTCCCCACCGAACGTGGGCGGCGTCCGGTTCTGGGTCGAGTTCGACCCGAAGGGGGACGGCGCTCCCACCGAACGTGGGCGGCGTCCGGTTCTGGGTCGAGTTCGACCCGAAGGGGGACAGCGTTCCCCACCGAACGTGGGCGGCGTCCGGTTGTGGGTCGAGTTCGACCCGAAGGGGGACAGCGCT
>JAJYQH010000333.1 GCA_021794705.1 Actinomycetes bacterium
TGCTCGAGGAGACGGTCATGCTCGGCTACCTGTTCGCCCGATGGCGCCAGGCGGGCTGGACCCCTGCGCTCGCCCTCGTGGTCAGCGCCCTCATCCGGGGCTCCTACCACCTGTACCAGGGCTTCGGCGGCTTCATCGGCAACTTCATCATGGGCCTGATCTTCGGCACCTTCTACCTGCGCATCCGCCGCGTGTGGCCGCTCATCGGCGCCCACCTGCTGCTCGACGTCACCAGCTTCGTCGGCTACTCCCTGCTGCACGGCCACGTGTCCTGGCTGTGACCTCCGCCCGCCCGGCCTGCCCAGGGACGCGGGCTCCCGGGGTCGGCCCGCGGGGCCACCGTTAGGCTGGGGCCCATGCGTGTGGGAGTTTTCGGAGCTACTGGTCAGGTCGGCGGGGTCATGCGGACGCTGCTCGCCGAGCGTCACTTCCCGGTCGACGAGATCCGGTTCTTCGCGTCGGCCCGGTCCGCCGGGCGGACGCTGCCGTGGGGCGACGGCGAGATCGTGGTCGAGGACACCGAGACGGCCGACTTCTCGGGCCTCGACGTGGCGCTGTTCAGCAACGGCAAGCCGAGCTCCCTCAAGTACGCCCCCCGGGTGGCCGAGGCCGGCGCGGTCGTCGTCGACAACTCGTCCGCCTGGCGGATGGACCCCGAGGTGCCGCTCGTCGTCTCCGAGGTGAACCCCGACGACGCGTTCAACGCCCCGAAGGGCATCATCGCCAACCCCAACTGCACGACGATGGCGGCCATGCCGGTGCTCAAGCCGCTGCACGACGCCGCTGGCCTCACCCGGCTCGTCGTCGCCACGTACCAGGCGATCTCCGGCAGCGGCGGCACGGCCGTCCAGGTCGCCGACCGGCAGTTCCGCACGGGGACGGCGTCCGACCGGCTCAGCGAGCTCACCTTCGACGGCAGCCTCATCGACTTCGGTGACCCGGCCCCCTACGTCAAGCCGATCGCCTTCAACGTGCTGCCGATCGCCGGCTCGCTGCAGACCGACGGCACCGGCGAGACCGACGAGGAGCAGAAGCTGCGCAACGAGTCGCGCAAGATCCTGCACATCCCCGACCTGCTCGTCGCGGGCACGTGCGTCCGGGTGCCGGTCTTCACCGGACATTCCCTCGCCATCCACGCCGAGTTCGAGCGGGAGATCGACCCGCAGGTCGCCACCCAGCTGCTCAGCTCGGCGCCCGGCGTCTCGCTCATGGACGTACCGACCCCCCTCGACGCCGCGGGCAAGGACCCCAGCCTCGTCGGCCGCATCCGCCGCGACCAGTCGGCCCCCGCCGGGCACGGGCTGGTGCTGTTCGTCAGCAACGACAACCTCCGCAAGGGCGCGGCGCTCAACGCCGTGCAGGTGGCCGAGCTGGTGGCCTCCCGATGACCGGCCCCCGGGACGCCGCCCCGGTCACCGCCATCGTCGGGGTCGGCATGATGGGGGGCACCCTGCTCGGCGGCCTGGTGCGCGCCGGGTGGGACGCCGACCGGCTGCTGATCGCCGAGCGCAGCGAGTCCCTCGCCCACGACGTCTCGGAGCGCACCGGCGTCCGGGTCGCCGGCCTCGCCGAGGTCGCGCGGACGGCGGACACCATCGTCCTCGTCGTCAAGCCGCAGGACGCGCTCGGGGTGCTCGACGAGCTGGCCACCGACCTCCGCGCCGGCACCCTCGTCGTGTCCCTGTGCGCCGGGCTGCGCACCGAGCGGCTCGAGGAGCACCTGCCCGAGGGCACCCCGGTGGTGCGGGTGATGCCCAACACGCCCGCGTCCGTCGGCGAGGCGATGTCGGCGATCTCGGGCGGACGCCACGCCACCGACGAGCACGTCGCCATCGCCGAGCGCCTGCTCGGCGCGGTGGGACAGGTCGTCGTCGTGCCCGAGAAGTACCAGGACGCCGTCACCGCCGTTTCCGGCTCCGGCCCGGCCTACCTCTTCTACGTCGCCGACGCGATGATCGAGGCCGGTGTCCACCTCGGCCTGCCCCGTCCGGTCGCGACCCAGCTGGCCACCCAGACGCTGGTCGGCTCGGCGAAGCTGCTCAGCGAGTCCGGCACGCACCCCGCCGTGCTCCGCGAGAACGTCACCTCCCCGGCGGGCACCACGGCCGCGGCGCTGCGGGTCCTCGACGACAGGGGAGTGCGGGCCGCCTTCCTCGCGGCCCTCGAGGCCGCCCGCGATCGCAGCGTCGAGCTCAGCTAGCAAGGATTCGCCCGCCGCGCGGGGCCCGGCTAGAATTCCCTGGTTGCCCGTCAGTCGGGCGTCCTTGGGCGATGGTCGTCCAGGCAAATCACCGTGCCGGGCAGCGCTCCGGCCGTCGAAAGGCACACAGTGGGTTCGGTCATCAAGAAGCGCCGCAAGAGGATGGCGAAGAAGAAGCACCGCAAGCTGCTCAAGAAGACGCGCATCCAGCGTCGTCGCGCCGGCAAGTAAGTCCTCGCGGCCCGGCCGAGCACTGACGGAAGTCCTCCGACGAGGATCTTCGCACGAGCACAGGGCAGATCCGCGGGGCCCGGAAGGGCACCCGCGGATTCCGTTGTGCCACCGCGCGGGCTGCCGACCGGTCCCCTTCCCCCCAGCGACGCCCGCGTGGTGGTGCTGACCCGCGCCGGGTGTCACCTCTGTGAGCTCGCGGAGCGGGAGGTCGCGGCGGTCGCCGGGTCGCAGCCCGTGAGCGTCCAGCTCGTCGACCTCGATGCGTGCGAGCCGCAGGTGCGCACGGCCTGGACCGAGCACGTGCCGGTGACGGTGGTCGACGGCACCGTGATCGCCATCTGGGCGGTGGACGCCGACCGGATCCGTGCGGCGTTGACGGCCGGGGTGGCGCACAATCAGGTGAACAACTCATCCATGACGGAGCCCCCGCCCGTCGGGGGTGATGCCCCTCGGGGCGCGGAAGGAAGTGGCCGGTGACCATCCTGTCGGTGTCGATCTCGCACCACACCGCCACCATCGAGCAGCTGGCGCGCGTGTCCATGTCCCGCGACGCGTGCCGCGACCTGGCCAACGACCTGGTCGGGCACGAGCTGATCTCGGAGGCGTTGGTGCTCAGCACGTGCAACCGCACGGAGGTCCACGTCGACACGGGCCGCTTCCACGCCGGCCTGGACGCCGTCATCGACCTGCTCTCGCAGCACTCCGGCGTGGCCACCGACGAACTCATGCCGTTGAGCGGCGTCCGCTACGACGAGGCCGCAGTGTCGCACTGCTTCTCGATGGTCGCCGGGCTCGACTCCCTCGTCATCGGCGAGAACCAGGTCCTGGGCCAGGTGCGCCTCGCACTGTCCGACGCCCAGCAGGACCGCACCTCCGGCCCGGTGCTCAACGCGGTCTTCCAGACGGCGCTGCGGGTGGGCAAGCGGGTGCATTCCGAGACCGCCATCGGCAGCGCCGGGCGCTCCGTCTTCTCCGCCGCCCTGCAGGCACTGGACGCCGCCGGCGTCCCCGTCGCGGGGGCGCGGTGCCTCGTCGTCGGTGCGGGGCAGATGTCCGGACTGGCCGCACGCAGTCTCGCCCAGCGCGGCGCCGTCGTCACCTGCGTCAACCGCACCCACGCCTCGGCCGAACGGCTCGCCCGCGAGGTGGGCGGCCATGCCGTCCCCTTCTCGCAGCTGGGAGAGGCGGTGGCCACCCACGACCTGGTCGTCACGTGCACCGGCTCGGCCGGATACCTCATCGACGCGTCGATGATCGTCTCGTCCGCGCCCCGCGCGGTCGTCGACCTGGCCCTGCCGCCGGACGTCGACCCCCAGGTCGGGGAGCGGGTGCACCTCGTCAACCTCGCCAGCCTCGCCGATCGTCTCACCGGGGAGCGGGTCGACGTGGAGGCCGCCCGGGAGCTCGTCCACGAGGAGCTCTCCCGGTTCCTCGCCCGGCAGCGCGCCGCTAGTGTGACGCCCACCGTGGTCGCCCTGCGGCAGATGGCCGACGCGATCGTGGACGCCGAGATCGCCCGGCTCGACCGCCGCCTTCCGCACCTCGACCCGGCCGCGCGCAACGAGATCGTCAAGGCCATCCACCGCACCGCCGACAAGCTCATGCACTCGCCGACGGTGGCGGTGCGTCAGGCCGCCGAGTCGCTCGACCCCGACGTCCACGAGGTCGACTACGCGGCGGTGCTGCGCACCCTGTTCGCCCTCGAGGACGCCTCGTGACCGCGTCCCCCCGCCCGGTGCGGATCGGGGCCCGCAGGTCGCCGCTCGCCGTGGCCCAGGCGGAGTGGGTCGCCGACCGGCTGCGAGCGGCCGGCCACGAGGCCGAACTCGTCGGCATCGAGTCCCACGGCGACCGCGACCAGCGCAAGCTCACCGAGATCGGCGGGACGGGCGTGTTCGCCGTCGCGGTGCGCGAGGCCGTGCTCGACGGCACCGTCGACCTCGCCGTCCACTCGCTCAAGGACCTCCCGGTGGCACCCGCCCCCGGACTCGTGCTCGTGGCGGTGCCGGCCCGCGAGGACGCGCGCGACGTCATCGTCGGCCTGCCCCCCGACCAGTGGGACGACGACACCGTCATCGGCACCGGGTCCCCGCGCCGCGAGCTGCAACTGGCCGCCCTCGCGTCCCGCCGCGGCGTCAGCCCCCGCTTCGTCGCAGTGCGCGGCAACGTCGACACCCGCGTCGACAG
>JAJYQH010000259.1 GCA_021794705.1 Actinomycetes bacterium
CGCAGGATCCCCAAGCCCGCGACGAGGACGACGAGGATGATCGCGGCCCTCGCGAGCACCTTGCCGACCCGGTCCAGGTTCTGCTGGAGCGGCGTCCTGCCGGTCTCGACGCTCTGGAGCAACTGGGCGATGTTCCCGACCTCGGTGCCCATTCCCGTGGCCACCACCACGGCGCGCCCGCGCCCGTAGGTGATCGCTGTGGCGGCGTGCACCATGTTCGTTCTGTCACCCACGGCGAGGTCCACCGCGTCCAAAGTGGCCGCAGACTTCTCCACGGGTTCCGACTCGCCGGTAAGGGGTCCCTCGTCGGCTTTGAGGTTGGCCGACTCGAGGATGCGCCCGTCGGCAGGGACTCGGTCGCCCGATGCCAGGACGATGACGTCCCCAGGCACGATGGTCCGCGCGGGCACGCTCTCCTCCCGGCCGTCGCGAGTGACGGTGGCCATCGGGGCGGCGAGTTCGCGCAGGGCATCGATCGCGCGCTCCGCGCGATACTCCTGGACGAAGCCGAGAACCACCGCGAAGAGCACGATGACGGCGATCACCAGCGATTCCACCGCCTCTCCCAGCGCGAACGAGATGCCCGTGGCAACGAGGAGGATGACGATGAGGACGTTCTTCAACTGCTCGAGCAGGATGCGCCACGGGGACAGGCCGCCTGCTGCCCGGAGTTCGTTGTGACCGTGCGCCTCGAGTCTGGCGGCGGCCTCGGCGTGGGAGAGTCCCTGGGGCGTCGATCCGAGGTCGGCCAGGACCTGATCCACCGGCAGCGTGTGCCAGGGTCGCTGAGTCATCGGACGGCCCCCCTCTCGCTCCCAGCGGTCGACGGACGTGAGGCGATGCACGTGTCTTTCACGGTAGCCCGTGCCGACTGGCGCCGGGCCGACCGGGAATCACGCGACCGTCCGGCATGGCCGTCCACATGTCAGCTGTGCGTCGCGAGCGGGGTGTGTTTCCGCAGGGCGCCGTCCCGCGGGCGGGGTCCCGGCGTATCGTCTGCGGCGTGACCATCGTCATCGAGACAAGGGGTCTCGAGAAATCGTTCGGGTCGACCCGGGCCCTCGACGGGCTCGACCTCGCGGTCAACCAGGGCGAGGTGCACGGCTTCCTCGGACCCAACGGGGCGGGCAAGACCACCACCATCCGCGTGCTGCTCGGCCTGCTCCACGCGGACGCCGGCAGCGCCCGGGTCTTCGGGGCCGACCCGTGGACCGCCATCCAGACCGTGCACCGCCGGATCGCCTACGTCCCCGGCGACGTCAACCTGTGGCCGAACCTCACCGGCGGCGAGGTCATCGACCTGCTCGCCCGGTTGCGCGGCGACCTCGACCCGGCGCGGCGGGCGTCCCTGCTCGAGCGGTTCGACCTCGACCCGACCAAGAAGTGCCGCAGCTACTCCAAGGGCAACCGGCAGAAGGTCGCCCTGGTCGCGGCGCTCGCCTCGACCGCCGACCTGTTCCTGCTCGACGAGCCCACGTCGGGGCTCGACCCGCTGATGGAAGCGGCCTTCGCCGACGTCGCCCGGGAGCTGCAGGCCGACGGGCGCACGATCCTGCTGTCCAGCCACATCCTGTCCGAGGTCGAGAAGCTGTCCGACCGCATCAGCATCATCCGGGCCGGCCGCATCGTCGAGTCGGGCACCCTCGACGAGATGCGCCACCTGCATACGACGAGCGTCAGCGCGGACGTCCGCGGGCCGGTGCCGGCGCTCGCCTCGATGCCGGGGGTCACCGGCCTCACCCAGGAGGGCGCCCGCGTCCGGTTCTCCGTGGACGCCGACCACCTCGCCGGGGCGATCGCCGCGCTCAGCGCTGCGGGCCTCGACTCCCTTGTCAGCGAGCCGCCCAGCCTGGAGCAGCTGTTCCTCAGCAAGTACCAGACTGTCGCCGGGGAGGGGGCGCCGCGGTGAACGGCTGGCGCGGCCTGCTGCGGCTCGCGTGGCGCCGCGACCGGGTGATGATCTCGGCGTCCCTGCTCGTCATCTGGGTGTTGAGCTACTACTCCGCCGACGCGATGAAGACCCTCTACACGGGCACGGAGCAGATCGTCGCGGCCAACCAGGCCGCGAACACGAGCACCGGCGTCGTGGCGATGTACGGGCACGTCTACCACCTCGACTCGATCGGGGGCATCGGGGCCAACAAGCTCGCCATGCTCGACTTCCTCGTGCTCGCCTTCCTCGTCATCGCCATCGTCCGGCGGCACACGCGGGCGGAGGAGGAGTCCGGGCGCTTCGAACTGCTGGGCTCCACCAGCGTCGGCCGGCACGCCCCGCTCGGCGCGGCCGTGCTCCTCGCCGTCGTCACGTCGCTGGTCACCGGCTTCGTCACCATCCCCGCCGCCATCGCGGGGGGCTGGCCGTTCGGGGGCTCGACCCTGCTCGGGCTCGCGCTCGCCGGCGTGGGCCTGTCGTTCGCCGGGCTCGCGGCGGTCGCGGTCCAGCTGTCCAGCAGCTACCGGGCCTGCGGCGCATGGATCTTCGGGGCCCTCGGCGTCTCGTTCGTGCTCCGGGTCATCGGGGATGTGTCCTGGGACCGTCCTGCCCGGTTCCTCAGCTGGCTCTCGCCCCTCGGCTGGGCCCAGCAGGTGCGCTACTTCGACGGCGACCGGGCCTGGCCGCTCGTCTTTCCCGTCGCGTTCCTCCTCGTCTGCCTGCCCGTGGCCGGCTGGCTGCAGGGACGCCGCGACCTCGGCGCCGGTCTCCTGGCCGACCGCGCCGGGAGACCGACCACCACGATGGGCAGCGCCGACGCTCTCGCCTGGCGGCTGCAACGCGCCACCCTGGTCGGCTGGGTGATCACCTACGTGGTGCTCGGCGTCCTGTTCGGCTCGATCGTCAACACCATCGGCGGGCTGATGACCGGCTCGGCGACCGAGATGCTGCGCAAGCTCGGCGGCGTCGGCAGCTTCAACGACATCTACCTCACCCTCGTCGCCGGGATGGCGGCCTTCGGGGCGGCGGCCTTCGGGGTGTCAGCGGTCATGCGGCTGCGGGCCGAGGAGTCGACCGGGCACCTCGAGACGGTGCTCGCCACCCGGGTGACGCGCAGCCGCTTCCTTCTCTCGCACCTGCTCGTCGCCCTCGCCGGGGCCAGCCTGCTCGTGGTCCTCCTCGGCCTGTCGATGGCGGCGGCTCATCTCAGTGGCTCGTCCGGCTTCTGGCGCGAGGCGTCCCCCGCCTTCGCGTACCTGCCCGCTGTCTGGGTGATGACCGCGGTGACCGCCGTGGTCGTCGCCTGGGTGCCGCGGGCCGACTGGCTGGGCTGGGCGCTCATCGCCGGGGTCGTGCTGCTCGGCGAGCTCGGCGCGCTCATCGGCCTGCCCGGCTGGACCCTCAGGATCTCCCCGTTCGCCCACGTCCCCCGCGTGCCGGTCGACCCCATGACCTGGACCCCGGAGATCGTCCTCACCCTCATCGCGGCCGCGCTGGTCGCCGTCGCCTTCGCCGGCTTCCGCCGCCGCGACCTCCCCGTCGCCTGACGGCGTCCCCGCTCGGTTCCTGCGGCTGGCGATCTCGACGCCGTTGCTGGCGAATTCTGCTGATCGAGCGTCGAGAACGCCAGCAACAGCAGAGATCGCCAGCCACTCGACCTCGACCCCTGGCGCCGGACGCCGAGACGCTGCCGCGCGCCCTCTGGTGCCGCTCGAACCGGTGTGTGAGGGTGGAACACGGCCCGCGTCCGTGCCCAACCCCAGGAGTCTCACGTGTTCGATCGTTCGTCGCAGGTGCTCGCCCGGCTGGACGGTTTCCGGCGGGACCACCGCAGCGACCTGTACCTCGACACCGCACAGGTGGAGGTGGCGGCGTGGGAGGTGCCGGACGAGCCGGTGCCGTTCGCGACCGCCCGGGACGCCGACTACCGCCCGTTCCCCGTCGGTGGGGTCTGGGGCCTGCCGTGGGGGACGACGTGGTTCCGGGTGCGGGGGGAGGTGCCGGCGTCGTGGGCGGACGTGGCCGACGCCGTGCCGGAGCTGGTCGTCGATCTGGGTTTCGAGGGTGACCGGGTCGGGTTCCAAGCGGAGGGTCTCGCGTGGCGTGCGGATGGCACGGTGATCAAGGCGGTCGAGCCGGAGAACCAGTGGGTGCGGGTCGGGGGTCCGGGGGAGGGCTTCGAGGTGTTCCTCGAGGCCGCGTCCAACCCGTACGTGACCTCGGAGGGCCTGGTGCATGCGATGCCGCTGGGCGACAAGCGGACCGCGGGGACGGAGCCGATCTACCGGTTGCAGCGCCTCGAGGTGGGACTGCGGGACGTGCCGGTGTGGGAGCTGTTCGCCGACGTCGAGGTGCTCCGGGGCCTGGCGCGGACCCTGCCCGACGGCACCCGGCGGGCGGAGATCGTCGCGGCCCTGGCGGACATGCTGGACGCCGTGGCGTGGGGTGACCTGCACGCGAGCGCCCCGGCGGCCCGGGCGATCCTGGCCTCGGTGCTGGAGCGGGTGGCGACGGCGTCCGCCCACACGGTGCACGCGGTGGGGCATGCGCACATCGATTCGGCGTGGCTGTGGCCGGTGCGCGAGACCCGGCGCAAGTGCGCGCGGACGTTCAGCAACGTGCTCGACCTGATCGACGCGGACCCCGGCGTGACCTTCGCCTGCAGCAGCGC
>JAJYQH010000160.1 GCA_021794705.1 Actinomycetes bacterium
CACGCGCTCCCCGCTGATGTGGCCGACGGTGACGAGCATGTCGGGGTCGGCCCACTCGTGGTTGACCACGCGCATGCCCGGGTAGGCCTCCTCGAGGGACGCCGGCTGCCCCGGCCCCCCGACCCCGAACCACCGGTCGATCTCGTCCGGCTCCATGTAGCTGTGGGTGCCGAGGGCGATCACCGCGGTGAGGTCGGCCACCCGGTCGTGCAGGTGGCGGTGCATCGTGCGCATGAGCAGCGGCAGCGGGCAGCTGCGGGTGCCGTCGGGGACGACCAGCGTCACCACCTTCCCGTCCAGGTCGAGGGCGGCCAGGTGCCGGGCAACCAGGTCGTCGAGCTGCTCGTCCGAGACGACCTGATGGGGGCCACCGATGAGTTCACAGGGCAGGGCGTCGATGCTCATGCTCCGAGCATTCCACTCGACACCCACGCAGCGGCACTCCACCCCCACCGGCGGGCAACAGCTGGAAACCGAGACGGACAGCGCCGGGGGCTCGGGCAGCATGAAGCCATGTCAGCGTCGACCCCGAAACTCAGCCTCAACGACGACCGCCTCTTCCCGGCGGAACCGCCCGCCCGGAAGGTGGCCCGCGGGATCTACCGCTCGGTGAGAGACCTGCCGATCATCAGCCCGCACGGCCACGTGCCGCCGCAGTGGCTGGCCGACGACACGCCGTTCGCCGACCCGACCACGCTGTTGCTGACCCCCGACCACTACATCAACCGGCTGCTGCACGCGAACGGCGTCGACCTCGAGCACCTCGGCGTCGCACAGGGCGAGCTCGGCGAGGACGCCGCCCGCGCCGCCTTCCGCACCTTCTGCGACCACTGGCCCGACTTCGCCGGCACCGCCATGAGCTACTGGATGCGGGAGCAGCTCGTCGGCATCTTCGGCGTCACGGTGCGTCCCAGCGCCGAGACCGCGGACCGCATCTACGACCGGATCGCCGGGCAGCTCGCCGAACCGGAGTTTCAGCCCCGGGCCCTGCTCGACACGTTCGGCATCCGCTTCCTCGCGACGACCGACGATCCCTGCGACGACCTCGCGGTGCACGACCGGATCGATCGCGAAGTGGCGATCACCACCCGCGTGGCCCCGACCTTCCGCCCCGACCGCTACCTCGAGCCCGGCCGTCCCGACTGGCCGGAGCTCACCCGGGCGCTGGGGGACGCCGCCGGCGTCGACACCTCGACCCTGGCCGGGTTCACCGAGGCCATGGAGATCCGCCGCCGCTACTTCAAGGACCACGGCGCCGTGTCCAGCGACCACTCCCACGCGGACCTCGGCACCCTCTTCCTCGACGCCGCGGAGGGCGAGCGGATCTACGCGCTCGCCCAGCGCGGCGAGGCGTCCGCCGACGAGTGCCTCGCGCTGCGCCGCCACCTGTTCACCGACCAGGCCCGGATGGCGTGCGAGGACGGCCTCACGATGACCGCCCACCCCGCGGTCGCCCGCAACCACGACCCCGACGCCTTCGCCCGCTTCGGGGCCGACGTGGGCGCCGACATTCCCCTCGGCGTCGAGGCCACCCGGGGTCTCCAGCCGCTGCTCGCCGCGTTCGGCAACCACCCGAACTTCACCCTCGTGCTGTTCACGATCGACGAGACCGTCTACTCCCGGGAGCTCGGCCCGCTGGCCGGCTGGTACCGCGCGGTGCACGTCGGCGTCCCGTGGTGGTTCCTCGACGCCCCCGACGCCATCCTCCGGTTCAAGAGCGCGGTCACCGAGATGGCCGGCTTCAGCCGGCTCTCCGGGATGATCGACGACACCCGCGCGTTCTTCTCCATCCCGGCCCGCCACGACATGTCGCGCCGACTGGACGCCGCCCACCTCGCCCGGCTGGTGGTCGAGCACCGCCTCGACGAGGACGAAGCCCTCGACATCGCCCACCGGCTCGTCGTCGAGCAGCCGGCGAAGGTGTTCCACCTGTGAGCACCTCCGCCGACACCCGCACCCGCCTCACCCGCGCCCGGGCCGGCCGTCCCCCGGCGCCGGTGCGCATCGTCCACCTCGGTCTCGGCAACTTCAGCCGGGCCCACCTCGCCTGGTACACCTCCCACGCCCCGGACGCCGCCGCGTGGGGGATCGCCGCCTTCACCGGACGCAGCAGGACCCTCGCCGACCAGCTCGGCCCGCAGGACGGCCTGTTCCACCTCGTCGTGCGCGACCCCGCCGGCGATCGGATCGAGCTCGTCGACTCCCTCTCGGCGGTGCACCCGGCCGCCGACCATGCGGCCTGGTTGCGTTACTTCGCCGACCCCGCCGTCGCGATCGTCACGTCCACGATCACCGAGGCCGGCTACCACAGCGTGGACGGCCGGCTGGCGGCATCCCACCCCGACGTGGCCGCCGACCTCGACGCGCTGCGCGCCGACCCCGGAGCACCGGTGACGACGGCACCGGCACGGTTCGTCGCCGGGCTGCTCGCCCGACGGGACGCCGACGCGGGCGCGATCACCTTCTGCCCCTGCGACAACATGCCGCACAACGGGGACGTCGTCCTCGCGGTGGTGCGGGACGCCGCCCGCGCCGTCGACCCCAGCCTGCTCGCGTGGATCGACGAGCACGTCACCACCGTCACGACGATGGTCGACCGGATCACGCCCCGGCCCGACCCCGGCCTGGCGGAGGTGGTTGCGGCGGCCACGGGCCTCGAGGACGCTGCCCCGGTCGAGACCGAGCCGTTCTCCGAGTGGGTGCTCAGCGGCCGCTTCGCCGCCGGACACCCGGACTGGGCGGCGTCCGGGGCCACCTTCGCCGACGACATCGCCCCGTTCGAGGAGCGCAAGCTCCGGCTGCTCAACGGCGCGCACACGCTCATGGCCTACGCGGGTCCACTCGTCGGCTGCGAGACCGTGCGCGACGCGATCACCCATCCCCGGGTCGCCGCGTGGGTCGAGGACTGGTGGCGCGAGGCGCGGCGCTCGGTCCCGCTGCCGGCGTCCGACCTCGACGACTACGTCGCCGCGCTGCGCGCCCGCTTCGCCAACCCGCGCATCCGGCACCTGCTCGCCCAGATCGCCGCCGACGGGTCCCAGAAGCTCCCGATCCGGATCCTGCCGGTGCTGCGCTCCGAGCGGGACGCGGGCCGCGCCGGCGTGGCGTCCTGCCGGGCCCTCGCCGCCTGGGTGCTGCACCTTCGCGGGGGCGGCGTCCCGGTGCAGGACGCCGGCGTCCACGGCTGGGACGACCTGCGCGGCCTGCCCCTTCCCGACGCGACAACGGATGTCCTGGCTCGGCTCGGCGTCTACGATCCCGATGTGGCCCGCCTCGTGGCCACCCTGGCGGAGGAGATGGCATGAACCCTGCCCGCGACGACGCGGCCGTGGTGATCGGGATCGACGTCGGCACGACCGCGGTGAAGGTCACCGCGTTCGGCGTCGGCACCCCGACCCGGGCGAGCGCCGAGCGGGAGTACCCCATGCACCAGCCGCGTCCGGGCTACGAGGAGCAGGACCCCGACCAGATGATGACGGCGGTGCTCGAGGCGCTCGTCGAGTGCGCCACCGGCCTGGCCGGGCGGGAGGTGCTGGCCATCGGGCTCTCCTCGGCGATGCACGGGCTGATCGGGCTGGACGCCGACCGGCGTCCGGTCACCCCGCTGGTCACCTGGGCCGACTCCCGGGCCCTGCACGAGGTGAACCTGCTCCGCGGGTCGGGCATCGCGTCGGCGGCCCGCAGCGGCGCCCCCGTGCACTCGATGACCCCGCTCGCCAAGATCCGCTGGTTCGTCGACCACGAGCCCGAGACCGTCGCCAGGGTGCGCTGGTGGGTGGGACTCAAGGACTACCTCATCCAGACCCTCACCGGCGAGCTCGTCGCCGAGCGGTCGTGCGCGTCCGGCACCGGGCTGCTCAGCCTCGCCTCCGGCGACTGGGATCCCGACCTCGTCGAGCTGGCCGGCACCACGCTCGACACCCTGCCGCCGGTGCACTCGACCACCGCCCACCTGGCGCTGCTGCCCGAGGTCGCCTCCCGCGCGGGGCTCCCCGAGGGGCTGCCGGTCGTCCTCGGCGCCGGTGACGGTCCCCTCGGCAACCTCGGGGTGGGCGCCCTGCGGCCGGGTGTCGCCGGGCTGTCGCTCGGCACGTCGGGGGCGATCCGCATGGTCGTCCCCAGGCCGCCGACCGAGAACGACGGCAGCCTGTTCTGCTACGCGCTCACCGACGACGCCTGGGTGGTCGGTGCGGCGATCAGCAACGGCGGCATGGTCGCCCGGTGGGCGGGCCAGAACTTCCTGCGCGACGTCGTCGGGGACGCCGCCGACCCCGACGAGCGGCTGCTCGACCTGGTGGCGACCGTCGAGCCGGGCTCCGAGGGGCTGCTCATGATCCCCTACCTCATGGGCGAGCGCGCCCCGCTGTGGGACCCGTCGATCTCCGGCGCCTACCTCGGCGTCCGCCGGCAGCACACGGCCGCCCACTTCGCCCGGGCGGCCATCGAGGGGGTGGGCCTGCAACTCGGCACCCTCCTCCAGCGCCTCGACGCCGTGCACCGGGTCGATGAGGTCCGCGCGACCGGGGGCACGTTCCGTTCCACCGTCTGGCGCGACATCGTCGGCGCCTGCCTCGACCGGCCGCTCGTCGTCGTCGACA
>JAJYQH010000014.1 GCA_021794705.1 Actinomycetes bacterium
GCGCAGGGTCGAATCGGACCGCGAGACGAAGTCGACCCGGACGCCGACCCGCTCGGCCGCCGCGAACGCGGCCCGCGCCACCTCGCGGTTGCACCGCTCGGCGTGCTCGGGATCGAGGCTGCGGCTGTTGGTCATCACGTAGACGGCGGGTGCGCCCTGCCGCAGCGCCCACGCGAGGGAGTCGGTCGACCAGTCCATGACGACGGGGAGGTCGTACACCGACTGGGTGCCGGTCGGGTCGTCGTCGAGCACGACGAGCACCCGGCCGCTCTGGCGGGCGAGGCCGGCGAGTTCGGTGGCGGGCACCTCGGTCGCCGCGGGCAGGCCGGCCAGGAGGTCGGCTGACGAGACGGGCATGGGGACGGCTCCTTCGATACGCGACCGGTCAGCTCACTGATACCCGCTGGATCGCCCGGCAGGCGGGATCGACACCCCCGGGGCGGCGTCCGGGTTCGTCGACGCGGCCCGGTCGCTGCCGGCGACCTCGCGGATGACCCGGACCATGGCGTCGAGGTCGTGGGCGAAGCGACCGAGGAGCAGGCCGTCGACGCCGCCGGTGAGGGCGGTGAAGGTGCCGGGGCCCGCGGCGCCCCCGTAGAGCACGCGGACGCCGGGCACCCTCGGGGTCGCCCGGTCCCGCACCGCAGTGGTCACCGCCCGCACCCAGCCGGGGTCCGCCGGCCGGTCCGCGCCGATGGCCCACAGCGGTTCGTACGCGATGACGAGGTCGGACGGCGGGGTCCCGAGGGCGGTGAGGAGACGGTCGACGTCGTCGGTGCACGCCCGGACGGCCCCGTCCAGGTCGTCGTGACTGCTCTCCCCGAGGCAGTAGACCGCCGTCATCCCGTGGTCGTCCGCCTCACGCACCTTGGCGGCGAGCATGGCAGGGTCCTCGCCGAACAACTCCCGCCGCTCCGCATGTCCGACCTCGACGTAGCGGCAGCCGAGCTCGGCGAGCAACTCCGCGGTGACCTCCCCGGTCTGGGCTCCCGTGGCCGTCGGGGCGACGTCCTGAGCCCCCCACGTGATGTGCGTCCCCGCGAGCGCCCCGGCGGTCGACTCGAGCATGGGGAAGCTGGGCAGCACCGCCACGTCGACGTCGGAGGGGATCTCGGTGGCCCGGGCGGCGAGTCCCCGCACCCAGGCCCGGGTGCGGGCGGCCGACAGGTACGCCTTGAAGCTCGCGGCGACCAGGGGACGCGGTCGCGCGCGGGACGCAGCACTCATCGGCTCACAGGATCGTCGACAGGATGCTGCGGATGTAGTCGCGGTTGCGGGCGCAGACGCCGAGGCTGTCCGATCCGTAGTGCTCGCAGAGGAACGGCCCGGTGAACCCGCCGGCGACCGCCTGGGTGATCACCGAGCGGTAGTTGATGACGCCGTACTCCATGGGCAGCGGGAAGCTCGTGTAGGAACCCGTGGCCTGGTCCTCGTCGCGGAGGTAGTTCTTGACGTGCCAGTAGTTGGCGTGCGGCAGCGTCTTGTCGAACATCGTCTGGATCGGCTCGATCGGCCGGTGCAGGCGGACGAGGTTGCCGATGTCGGGGTTCAGCCCGCAGGCGGGATGGTCGACGTCGGCGAGGAAGGCGACCGCGTCGTCCGGGGTCCCGACGTAGGTGTCCTCGTACATCTCCAGGCTGATCTGCTGGCCGTTGCGCTCGGCGTGCTCGGCGAGGTCGCGGATCATCGTCACCGCACGGTCGCGCACCTCGGGCGTGAAGTCGTCCTTCCAGCCGTCGGCCAGCCAGAACCACAGGGCCTTGCTCTGAGCCTCGGAGAATCCCTGGAAGAAGCCGTAGCTGACGATCCCGACGCCGAGTTCGGCGGCGTTGTCGAGCAGCCGGTGGCTGTAGTCGAGGTACTCGGCGCCGCGCTCGGGATCCATGACGCTGCGCCGAGAGGTGGAGATCGCCGGGATCGTCAGGCCGGAGTCCTCCAGTACCCGCTTGAACACCGCGAGGCGCTCCGGGGAGAGGTCGCCGACGCGCACCCACGTGTCGGTGGGGTCGACCTCGGTGAACCCGAGTCGTCGCACCAGGCCCAGCTGCCTCGCCCACTCGGACGGGTCGGCGTCCTGGATCGGGCCGCCGTGGCTGTCGAGGCCGCCGAAGGGCAGCATGGCGCACGCGATCGGCCACGTCTCGGCTGTGTAGGTCATGGTGCAGTCAACTCCTGGGCTGGGGATGAGGGACGCCGGGAGGCGCCTGGAAACCGGGGGGAGGAACGCTCAGAACGGAGCCGGACCGAGCTCGTCGAGCAGTTGCGACAGTCGGGCGTAGGCGGTGTTGCGGTAGGCGACGAGCGCCGAGGAGTCTCCCGCCTCGACGATGAACCCGCCGCCCTGCTTGAGGCCGAGGTGTCCGGAGTCGACGAGGTCGGTGAGCATCTTCGGGCTGGCCAGCCGCGCTCCGTAGTGCTTCTCGAAGGTGGTGAAGCAGTCGCGGTAGATGTCGAGGCCGGCCATGTCGGCGATGGCGAACGGGCCGAAGAACGGCAGCCGGAACCCGAAGGTGGTGCGCACGACGGTGTCGATGTCCTCGGGTGTGGCGATGCCCTCCTCGACCAGGGAGATGGCCTCCTTGAGCAGCACGTACTGCAGTCGGTTGAGGACGAACCCGGCCTTGTCGACCACCCGCGCGCTCTGCTTGCCGACGGCGCTGATCAGCGCCTCGACCGGCGGCAGGTGGCGCTCGTCGGTGCCGGTGTGGGCGATGAGCTCGACGCCGGGGATGAACGGCGCCGGGTTGGAGAAGTGGACCCCAAGAAACCGGCTGGCATCGGTGAGGAAGGCGGCGAGTTCGGCGATGGGGAGGGTGGAGGTGTTGCTGCCGATGATCGCGTCCGGACGCGCGGCGGCCTCGATCCGCGCGAGCACCGGTCCCTTGACGTCGGGCCGCTCGAACACGGCCTCCTCGATGAAGTCGGCGTCCCCCACAGCGGCCTCGAACGAGTCGGCAGCGGAGAGATACTTCTCGACCCGCTGCACGGAGCCGGGCGCGAACAGACCGCGCTGCTCGAAGTCGCGCGCCTCGGTGAGGATGCGGGCGTGGTGCCGGCGGGTGGAGTCGACGTCGGCGTCGAAGATCACGACGGGGATCTGCGCCATCGCCACCACCTGGGCGATGCCTCCGCCCATGTAGCCGGCGCCGATGACCGCGACCTTGCTGATCGCCTGTTCGCTCATCTGTGGTGGTGTCCCTTCAGCAGTCGTAGGAGTTGATCGCGGCGACCTTGCCGGCCGACGCGGAGGTCTCGTCGAATTCGTAGTCGAGCCATTCCTTCGCGAGGCGGCGGGCCAGCTCGACGCCGACGACGCGCTGGCCCATGCAGAGCACCTGGGCGTTGTTCGACAGCACCGACCGCTCCACCGAGTAGCTGTCGTGGGCGGTCACGGCGCGGACGCCCTGCACCTTGTTCGCGCTGATCGCCATCCCGAGGCCGGTGCCGCAGATGAGCAGGGCACGGTCGGCCCGGCCGTCGGCCACCATCCGGGCCGCGGTGACCGCCACGTGCGGGTAGTCGGTGTGCTCGTCCCGCGAGACGCCGGCGTCCGTGACCTCGGAGACGCGAGGGTCGTTCTGCAGGTCGGCGAGCAGCCGCTCCTTGTAGTCCAGTCCGGCGTCATCGCTGCCGATGACCACCCTCCACGTCCTGCTCATGCTGGTTCCTTCCTCGCTGGTCGGACGTCAGTCGGTGCCGAGGCGGCGTCCGATGACGGCGACGATCCGGGAGAACGACACTGCTCCGGGGTCGGGGGTGCCGATGCTGCGCTCGTGGTGGGTCTTCGCCCGGCCGCGCTTCGCGGCGATGGACGCCGTCGACTCGGCCCCGGCCTCTGCCGCAGAAACCGCCTCGGCCCAGGCCGCGGCGAGCCCCTGGTCACTGCCTCGGAGGGCGTCGCGGAACGGGAGGGCGGCGTCGACCATCGTCTTGTCCCCCGGTTCGGCGCCGCCGACACTGACGATCTCGTCCACGGCGGCGACCGCGGCCTCGATGACGGCCGCGGACGTCGGTGCCGACTGGTCGTCGAGGCGCCGACCCGCGGCGCGCAGCGCCGCTCCCCACAGCGCGCCGGAGGTTCCGCCGGCCCGCTCCGACCACGCCTCGGCCACCCGCTGCAGCAGGGTGCTCGCTCCAGCACCGCGCGCCACGAGGTCCCGCGCCGTCTCATCGGCGGCGGCAGCGCCCCGGCTCATGCCGATCCCGTGATCTCCGTCGCCGGCGACCGCGTCGATGTCGCCGAGGTAGCTTTCGCTCTCCGCGAGCATGCTGTGGACGTCGGCGATCGCGTCGGCGATGAGGGCTGCGGCGGCCCGGCTCTCGGGGGCGGCGTCCGGGATGACGTCGTTCTCGACGGTGTCGAGAGGCCGGTCGTCGAGTTCGACCGTGTCGACGCTGCCCTTGCGGTACGCGGGGGTGTCGCACGGGGCGCACCACAGCCGCTCGAGCTCGTCGTCGAACCAGCACAGCGTGAGGGACAGGCCCGCCATGTCGAGGCTGGTGCACTGCTCGTCGACCTCGGCCTCGACGATCTCATAGCCGCGCTCCTCGAGCAGCGCGGCCACTCGGGCGTAGGTGACGAACAGCTCCTCGTA
>JAJYQH010000151.1 GCA_021794705.1 Actinomycetes bacterium
CTTGGCGTATTCGTACCCGCCGAGCAGTGCCCCCTCGACGCACGCCTTCACCTGCTCGGGATCGCCGGCCCCGACAGACACGGCGAGGTCGACGGGACCGCTCGCCGCCGCGACGACGGCGCGGGCAGCGGCGCCCACGGCCCGGCGGACCGACTCGGGGGAGGTCTCCCCGTCGCCCAGCCCGGCGAGGGCCACGAGCGGAACGGTGGGGATGAGGGTGACCGACCCCGGCTTGGCCGTCGCCCCGAGCAGGGAGGCCAGTTCCAGCAGTCCCCGGCCGCCCTGCTTGCGGGCGAGCTTGTCGACGTCCTCGCCGCCCGCCAGCGACAGGGTTCCGTCGCCGTCGGCGAGTCCGACGACGACGGCGGTGACGTCCCGGTCGAGCGACTTGCGCACGCCCACGTCGGGGATGGTGATGGCGTTCGGCACCGTCGGCTGGGCAGTTGCCATGGTCTGTGTCTCCCTTTCCCGCCGGCCTCGGGGCGCGGCTGTCGCGGCTGTCGCGCGGGCTCGGCGGGTCGTCGCGGACGCCGCCCGCCCGGCATTCGTGCTCAGGCTATCGCCACCCTCCCGCCCCCCGTCCGAGCGCGCGTCCCGGGTCGGGACGTTCAGCGCCGCCGGAGGCAGTGGCCCGCGGCCGGCGCCGGGGGCGTGGGCCGCGTGGGATATGTTCGCGCTGGGGAAGCGTCACGGCGAGGGCCGCGGGCGCCTCGCGATGAGGAAGAGGGGAGCGATGAGCTCGCAGCCGCAGCAGTCCGTCCTGCACCCGCGCCACGTCGAACTGGGCGCGAAGTTCGCCGAGTTCGGCGGCTGGCTCATGCCGCTCGAGTACGCCGGCGGCGGGGTGCTCGCCGAGCACGCCGCGGTGCGCTCGGGGGTCGGGGTCTTCGACGTGTCCCACCTCGGCACGCTCATCGTCCGGGGTCCCGGCGCGGTCGACGCGCTCAACGCCGTGCTCACCAACGACCTCCACCGCATCGGCCCCGGTCAGGCGCAGTACAGCCTGCTGTGCGCCGACGACGGCGGGGTCGTCGACGACCTCATCTGCTACGTCCGTGCCGACGACGACGTGCTCGTCATCCCCAACGCGGGCAACGCCGGGACGGTCGCCGCCGTGCTCGCCGGCGCGGTGGGGGACGCCGTCGAGGTGACCAACGTGCACCGCGACTACGCGATCATCGCTGTCCAGGGGCCCGCCTCCGACGAGGTGCTGACCGCCGTCGGGCTGCCGGTCGGCATGGACTACATGGCCTTCGAGCCGGTCAGCCGGGACGGCGTCCCGCTCACCGTGTGCCGCACCGGCTACACCGGGGAGCGGGGCTACGAGTTGGTCGTACCGGCCGAGGGCGCGCTCGCCGTCTGGGACGCCGTCCTCGACGCCGGGTCCCGGTTCGGGATGCTGCCCTGCGGCCTCGGCGCCCGCGACACCCTCCGCACGGAGATGGGCTACTCCCTGCACGGCCACGAGATCAGCCCCGAGATCAATCCGGTCGAGGCCGGCCTCGGCTGGGCGATCGGCTGGTCGAAGCCGAGCTTCCACGGCTCCGAGGCCCTGCGCCGCATCCGCTCCGAGGGCCCTGCCCGCCGGGCGCGCGGCCTGCTCGCCCTCGGGCGCGGCATCCCCCGTCCCGGCATGTCCGTCGTGGACGCCGACGGCGCCGAGGTGGGCGTCGTCACCTCGGGCACCTTCTCACCGACGCTGCGGCAGGGTGTCGCCCTCGCCCTGGTACGCCCCGACATCGCCGTCGGAGACGAGGTGGGGGTGCGGGTGCGCAACCGGGTCGAGCCGTTCCGGGTGGTCAAGCCGCCGTTCGTCACTCCCGGTGTGCGGGAGGGCTGAGCTGGTGCGAGTCCTGTTCGGGAACTGGCGGCGGGCGGCGCACACGCTGCTCGCCCTCGCCGGCATCGCCGTGATGATCTGGGGTGCGGTGGCGCTCACCCACCCGCGTATCACCTGCCGTGGTGTCGAGATGCACCCCGGCGACGCCTGCAAGACCAGCAGCTTCTCCCAGGTGGGGGCGGGGAAGGCGCAGACCTACGAGCAGCGCCTCACCGACGCGCGGATCTCACAGCCGTTCGTCATCGGCATGGGCGCGCTCATGGCCGTGTTCGGGGTGGTGCTGCTCCGCCAGGAGCTGCGCCGGCGTCCCGACGGCGGCGCTCACTCCGACAGCGACATCGGCCCGTAGACCACCCGGTCGCCCTCGACGAGCGACACCGACCGGACGCCGAGGTCGACCAGCTCCTCGAAGTGCTGCGCGAGCCAGGTCTCGGCCGCCACCTGGTCGCCGAACACCGGGGCGAGTTCCGGCTCGAGACCCGGGTCGGGCCGGGGCTGCCAGCGGTAGGCCATGCTCAGTAGCTGGCGCCGCGCTCGATCCGGGGTGCCGGACGCCGGAACCTGCGGATGGTGATCATCCGGTTCATCATCTCCATGAGCAGGCCGCGGGTGCGGGCCCCGGGCATCCGCGAGCGGAGTTCGCGCTTGAAGCGCCACCACATCCACGCGATGTTGACAACCATGCCGAGGAAGATCGCGGTCATGACGAAGCTGGTGATCATCGACACCATGGCCCAGTGCGCCCCGCCGATGCTCACCGCCATGTCGACCAGGGCGAGCGGGATGATGAACTCGGTGAAGGTCCACCGGGCGTCGACGTAGTCGCGCAGCAGGGTGCGTTCGGGCTTCGACTCCACCGAGTCCCAGCGGCGCTGCCGTTCGATCCGGTCGGCCACCCGCGCCTGGGCCCGCTGCTGCTTCGGGGTGAGGGTGGGGTGGAGGCGTTCCATCCGGGCCGCCTCGGCCTCCGCGCGGCTGCGGGTCGGCTTCCCCTTCCGGGCGGCCGCACTGACCGCGGGGGCGGGTGCCTCGGGGGCGGCGGTGGGGCCGGTCGGTTCGCTCGGCGACGGTGCTGCGGTGACGCCCCGCGCCGGCTTCTGCCGGACCGGCTCGTGCTTTCCCTGTTCGTAGGGGCGGAACAATGCCACGGTCTGATCCCTCGTCGATGCTGCTGACCGTCGTCCGACACTCCGACGAGCGGTGCTGCTGATGTGATGCCGGCGGCGACGCCGACGCTCGGGCCATCCTACCGGCGATCCGCCCCGGTGCTCCCCGCGGGCGCCCCGTCCCCTGGTCGTCCCCCGAATGACCGATACCCATCTGGTCTGGCGCACCTCGCTCGATAGAGTGGTGGTGCTCTCATCGGACGGGGGATCGGTCGCCACCAGCGCCGCCTTGCACGCCACAGCTGCTGATTGCTTCATCCACGGAAGGACTGCCCCATGGCTGGCATTTTCTCTCGGCTCATGCTGATCTTCCGGTCCAAGGCCGACAAGGCCCTCGACCGCGTCGAAGACCCGCGCCAGACCCTCGATTACTCCTATCAGCGTCAGCTCGAGCTGCTGCAGAAGGTGCGTCGCGGCGTCGCCGACGTCGCGACGAGCCGCAAGCGGGTCGAGCTGCAGGCGCAGCAGATGCAGTCCGAGATGCAGAAGCTCACGCTGTCCGCCCAGCGGGCGCTCGAGGCCGGCCGCGAAGACCTGGCCCGCGAGGCGCTCACCCGCAAGTCAGGGCTCCAGGCCCAGCTCGGCGACCTGCAGACCCAGCACGCCACGCTGCAGGGCGAGGAGGAGAAGCTCGTGCGGGCCAGCACCCGGCTGCAGGCCAAGGTCGACGCGTTCCGCACCCGCAAGGAGACGATCAAGGCCACCTACTCGGCGGCCGAGGCCCAGACCCGCATCAACGAGGCCTTCACCGGGATCAGCGAGGAGATGGGCGACGTCGGCCTGGCGATCCAGCGCGCGGAGGACAAGACCATGCAGCTGCAGGCACGCGCCTCCGCGGTCGATGAGTTGCTGGCCAGTGGCGCACTCGAGGACGCCACGGGCACGTACAAGGACGACATCACCCGCGAGCTCGACAACCTCGCCTCCGATGCCGCCGTCGAGAACGAGCTGGCGGCGATGAAGTCGCAGCTGGCGGTGGGCGGCGCTGCCGCTCCCACCCCCGAGCTGTCCTCGTCGCCGGCGCAGGCCGCGCCCCGGGCCACCGAGGCCCAGGCCGGCCAGGAGTCGGTGCCGGCGCAACCAGCGCCACAGTCCACTGAGGACGAATGATGATTGTGCGAATACTGTCCGAGGGCCAGTGGGTCGTCGCCGACGACGCGCTGCCCGAACTGAACGACCTCGACTCCGAGCTCGAGACCGCCGTCACCAACGGCGACCAGCAGGCGCTGACCCGCGTGCTGACCACGCTCCTCGAGCGCGTCCGCACCATCGGGGAGGCGGTCCCCGACGAGGTGCTCGCCGAGTCCGATCTCATCCTTCCCGACGCCGACGCCAGTCTCGACGAGGTCCGGGCGCTGCTCGCCGACAGCCCGGGCGGGCTGGTGCCCGATTGAGCCGTCGGGTGCTGATCTGCGTCGAGCAGATGTGCGGCATCTCCTCGCTCGACGCCGGGACGGCGGTGGCCCGCGCGTTCGCCGAGCGCGGCGCGCAGTGTGCGGTTGTTCCGATCGGTCTTCCGGGCAGCGGCGCGGCGACGGCCCTCGCCGACGCGATCGACGCCCCGCTGTCTCCGGTGGTCGTC
>JAJYQH010000152.1 GCA_021794705.1 Actinomycetes bacterium
CACCTCACCGGACCGCAGCGCCAGCCACGCGCCGAACAGCACACCCAGCCGCCACCGATCCGGCATCGCATCCGCCACGGCCTGCACCTCGGTCGGCGTCATCGGCGTGATACTGCGGCGACGAGCTGGGCGCCCGGCACCCTTGATCGCGACCGGGGACTTCTCGATCAGCCCGTCGTCGAGCGCGGCCAGCATGACGGTGCGCAGCAGCGAATAGGACAGGTCGCAGGTGCGCCGCTTGCTGTGATCGAGGCTGCGCCACCACGCGCCGACCCGCGCCCGATCGAGGTCGGCCAGCGGGACGGCCCCCAGGGTGGGCAGCACGTGCAGCCGTAGCAGCCGCTCATACAGTGCGCGCGTCGAGGGTCGCACGGTCGCCTGGTCGAGCCACCGGCCCGCGTAGTCCGCCACCGTCATCGGCGCAGCCTTGGTCGCCTCGTCGGCTTTTCGCGCTGCGGCGACCCGGTCGGCGGGGGGCGTCCAGGTGCCGGAGTCGATCAGTCGGCGCTCAGTGGCCAGCCACACCCGGGCGTCGGCCTCGGTCTCGAACGTGTTCGGGGCGAAGTACTCGACTGACGGGACGACCCCGGGCACACCGCCGTGACGGTATGACGCGCTGAAGTGCCCCGAGCGTTGCTGTCGCACAGTGCCCCAGCGGGCCCTCGTGGTGCGCTTCCTGCCTCGCTTTGCCACGGTGACCCCTCCCGCTTTCGCTACGTTAGCGCTACGCTATGGCTCCATAGTACGCCTATGGAGACGTGCGAGACAAAGGGAAGGATGACCATGAAACGCCTAGTCAATCGCCACGTGAGCCACCGCTCACTAGGCAGGCTGTTCATGGCACGCGAGAGGTTCGAATCCTCTCGGGGCCGCCCTCGCTCATCGACCCGTCGCCACGCGTCGTCAGTGGACGTTCCGGAGGCATCCTCCCCGATCGAACCTCCGCCCTTCGGCCACGGCGGCCAAACCTCGCACTCGACACCTCCTCCGGACCCCTCGTGCCGCCTTACACTCGGGAGAGGGACCGCTGCCGGGGGGAAGTGCGATGTCGACTCATCTCAAGCACGATCAGAAGAGCATCGACAGGCTGCTGCGCGAGCGCGCCTGGGACGAGGCCATCGCCGGCGCCATCGACTGGTCCTCCTCGAGCTTCGAGCCCGACAGCGTCCAGGCCCCTACCCGTGCCGTCGCGTGGGTCGCCTCGGAGGCCGCAGAGGGCGACCCCCGGGCGGTGGACACGATCGTCCGGATCATCGGCAAGGGCTTCGCCGACCGCGGGCCCGCCGAGATCACCGAGGCGGTCGAGCGCGCGGCCACCGAGGCCGTCGCGACCATCGGACCCCGGATCGTCCCGCTGCTGCTGCCTCTGCTGGACGACGACCGGTGGCAGGTCGCCACCCACGCGATGCGGGCGTTGGGCACGGTGGGCGACGCGAGCGTCGTGCCACGCATCGCCGACGTCTACGCCCGCACGGCCGAGCCCGAGGATCCGGGCGCCCCCTTCCCGATGTGGAAGCGGGAGGTGCGGTCCGAGGCGTCCGTCGCCTGCATGCGGCTGTTCGAGGCCGATCCCGAGGGCTTCGTGCGCCACGGTCTCACGGTGGGCAACCGACCCGCCCGGACGATGCTGCACACCGCGGCGATGTACGTGGTCGTGAAGCTGCGCCCGTCGGCCCGCACCTACGAACTGCGCACCCTCGCGGACGAGCTCGATCCCGGGTCTCAGTGAGATCCCAGGCCGCGCACAGCCCGGCCACAGGCTGACGCGCGAACGTCGGAGGCAGCCGCGGAACCTCCCGGAACGGCGGTCACGAATCCCCTCCTGAGTGTTCGAGCGCCCGTCAGTCGTCGGCGGGCGCTCGAACCCGTTCGGGGCCCCCGGCTGCGGTCGTTACCCTGGGACCGTGCCCCGCTCGCCGCTGCCCCTGCGCCACGGCCTCAACTCCGCCTGGGTGCGGACGCCGGCGTCCGGCGACTGGGCGAGCATGCGCGACTGGCTGGTGGTGAAGATTCCCCGGCTGACGCCCCAGCGCATCGACGAGATGTTCGCCGAGCAGCGCTTCGTCGACGAGCAGGGAACGCCGCTCCCCCGTGAGGCCGCCTTCCGCCCCAACCGGTTCGTGTTCTTCCACCGCGACCTGCCCGACGAGGCGCCGCCGCCCGGCGAGCTCATCGTGCTGCACCGCGACGACCGGCTGGTCGTGCTCGACAAGCCGCACTTCACGTCGACGATCCCCCGTGGCCAGCACGTGCTGCACAGCGCGGTCGTCCGCGCCCGCCGCGACCTCGACCTGCCCGAGCTCTCACCCGCCCACCGCCTCGACCGGCTCACGGCCGGGGTGCTGCTGTGCACGACCGAGCGCCGGTGGCGTCCGGCCTACCAGTCGCTGTTCGAACAGCGGGTGCCGCGCAAGACGTACGAGGCCGTGGCCGGTTGGCGCGACGACCTCGTGCTGCCCGCCGAGGTGAGCAGCCACATCGTCAAGCACCGCGGCGTCCTCACCGCCGAGCAGGTGCCCGGCGCCGAGCCGAACGCCTTCACCCGGGTGGAACTGCTCGAGCGCCTGGACGCCGCCCATGCCCGGTACCGCGTGCTGCCGCGAACCGGACGTACCCATCAGATCCGGGTGCACCTCAACTCGCTGGGCATCCCGATCGTCAACGATCCGTTCTACCCGGAGGTGCTCGACACCGCGCTCGACGACTTCTCCCGCCCGCTCCAGCTGCTGGCCAGGGAACTCACGTTCACCGACCCGGTGGATGGGCGCACCCGCACGTTCCGCAGCGTCCGCGAGCTGTCGGGCTGGCGGGACGCCGCCGCCTGAGGCTCAGGCGACCAGTTCGGCGTCCGTGTGCCGGGTGTGCGGGTGCAGCACCTGGAGCCGCGGCGGCCAACCGAACTGCAGCCGGAGGCGCAGCTGGTCGTGCGTCACGATGAACCAGAAGGCGATGGCGAAGGCGATGCCGGTGGCGATCGCCCCGGCGGCGAGGGTCCAGCGGGCGCCCCACACCTGTCCGACCCAGCCGATGATCGGCGCGCCGAGCGGCGTCCCGCCCATGAAGATGGCCATGTAGAGCGCCATCACCCGCCCGCGCATCTCGGGCTCGGCCGCGAGCTGCACGCTCGAGTTCGCCGAGGTGAGCACGGTCAGCGCGAACAGCCCGACCGGGATGAGGATGATCGAGTAGGCGAGGTAGCTGGGGGCCGCCGCCAGCAGGGCGGTGGTGACGGTGAATCCGGCCAGGGCGCCCAGGAGGATGCGCAGCCGGGGCCGGGCCCGCCGGGCGGCGATGAGCGCGGCGGCCAGCGTGCCGACGGCCATGATCGACCCCAGCAGCCCGTACTCGCCGGCGCCCTTGTGGTAGACGGTGGTCGCCATCAGGGCGTTGGTGATCTGGAAGTTCATGCCGAAGGTGCCGAGCATGAACACGACGAACATCACCAGGAGGATGTCGGGACGGTTGCGGACGTAGCGCAGCCCCTCCTTCATCGCGCCGCGACCCTTGCGCAGTGGAGCCGGGGTGAGCTCGCTCGAGCGCATGAGGTACAGGGCCACCAAGGGTGCCCCGAAGCTCACGGTGTTGATCAGCAGGGCGGGTGGGATGCCGAAGGCGGCGATGATGAGGCCGGAGATGCCGGGGCCGAGCAGGCGCGCACCGTTGAAGGAGGCGGAGTTGAGTCCGACGGCGTTGGGCAGGAATCGGGTGGGCACCATCTCGGAGGCGAACGCCTGGCGGGTCGGGTTGTCGAGCGCGGTGATCACGCCCTGCGCAACGGCCAGGGCGTAGACGTGCCACAGCTGCACGGTGCCGGAGGCCACCAGCAGCCAGAGGATGAAGCTCGTGGCGGCGAGGCTCAGCGTCGTGGCCATGAGGATGCGGCGCTTGGGGAAGCGGTCGGCGATGCTGCCGGCATAGGGCGCGAGCAGCGCCACCGGGGCGAACTGGAGGCCGGTGATGAGGCCGAGTGCCGCGGAACTGTGGTTCGTCAGCTGGGTGAGCACCAGCCAGTCCTGAGCCACCCGGGCCATCCAGGTGCCGACGTTGGCGATGAACGACCCGCTGAAGTACAGGCGGTAGTTGAAGAAGCGGAACGAGGCGAAGGTGTTGACGGAGTTGCTTGATCGTGGGGATCTCGCGCTCACCGGGAGGCCACCTCCGCCAGAATCTCGATCGCCTGCTGGACGATGTCGAGCTGGTCGGCGTCCAGGGTCGCGAGGCGCTCGGCCATCCAGGAGTCGCGCTGCGCCCTGGTGCGCTGGACGATGGCCCGACCCTCCTCGGTGAGCGACACCGTCACCTGCCGGCCGTCCGTGGGGTGAGGGGTGCGGGTGACGATGCCCGACTCCTGGAGGCAGTTGAGCGTCCTCGTGATGCTGGGAGTGCTGACCCGCTCGATCTCGGCGAGCTGGGTGGGGGTGCTGTCGCCGCCGTCGGCCAGGCGGGCCATGACGCTGAACTGGTGGGGTGCGACCTCGTGCGTGCCCTCGAAACGGACGCGGCGGGAGATGCGCTGGCAGGTGAGACGGACTTGGGAAGCGAGAAGGGATAGGTCTGACGGCATCAACTGACCTCAACT
>JAJYQH010000018.1 GCA_021794705.1 Actinomycetes bacterium
GAACCGCCGCCGTCTCCTGGACGCGGAGGCGCCGGCCCCCATCACATCGATCGTCGACCCGGACGGATCCCCCGGCTGACCCACCATGGCCTGTCACCTTCCCCGCCCCGCGCGACAATTCTCCGGGGCCGGAAATAGGTGATACCCGCGCGCTGTCACGACACCATGGACAACCTGTGTGCGGGCTGTGGGGTCGGTCGTGACCTCTCTACTCGGTCACCACAAGGGCCGTCGCTGACCCTCGCCCACCCCCGGGTGTCTCCCGATTCGCGGGCCGCGCCCCGGCCGGGCACCACCACACCAGGAGGTCGTCGGCCGCACCGCCCATCGGGAGAGCCGGCGTCAGGGGATGAGGCAGATGGGCGACTGCGAGTGCGCCATCAGCCCACGGATCGTGCCGCCGACGGCCCGTGCAGGGCTCGGCGACTGGATGCCGAGCACGAGCAGGTCGGCATGACCGGTGCGTCCGGCCAGGGCGTCGACCGGGTTGCCGTACAGCACCTCGACACTCACCTCGACGTCGGGCATCTTGGCGCGGGCCTCCTCGACGAGGGCGCTCATTCCCTCCCGGGCCGCCTGCATCTGCGCGGCGCGTGCCTCGTCGGTGACGCTTCCCCGACCGAACAGGCCGGTCGACTTCGGCTCGGACACGTGCACCACCTCGAGCTTCGCCCCCCGCGCCTCCGCCTCGGCCATCGCCCACTCGAGCGTGCGACCCGCGTGCGGGCCGGCATCCAGGCCGACGACCACCCGCCCGTACTGGCCGGTGGGATCGGGGTTGACCGCCTGGGAGATGATGACCGTCGGGCAGTGCGCCGACGCGACCGCGGCGACGCTCGTCGAGCCCACGAACATCCGCTCGAGCCCGCTGACCGAGCGGCGTCCGAGCACCATGAGGGCGGCGCTCTCGCTCTGGCGCGCCAGCACGGCGGCGGCGTTGCCCAGCACGACCTCGGAGGTCACCTGGTTGGGGTCGATGCCGGTGTCGAGGGCGGCCTGGACGGCGGCCTCGGTGGCCTTCTCCCCGGCCTGCTGGAGGATCGTCGGGTCGTAGACGACGCCCCAGGCGCCCGCGAGCACGGCGTCGTCGACGGCGTGGACGAGGTGCAGGCGCGCCCTCTTACCGGCCACCCTGGCGCCGTAGCGGGTGGCGCGGAGGCCGTCCTCGGAGCCGTCGACGCCGACGATGATCATCGGTCTGGTGTCGGCGGTCAGCTGCTCGTCACCGCTCACCACGGGTTCACCGGACATGTCAGCCTCCTGCCGTTGTCGGGGCGACCACCACGCCGATGGCCCCCTGCCGGGCGTTCCCGCCCACTTCCGAGAGTAGTGCCGGGCGACCTTGCCGCGCGTCCTCGGGGGAACGAACCCCGTGGTGGCCGGGCACTCGGGAGCCGCGGCGGGCCGTCCGGCCGACGGCGGTCGTCACTCGGCGCGGGAGACGATGCGCCCGGTGAGCCGCTCGATCCTCAGGCCGATGGGCAGGTCGCGTTCCCCGCCCGCCCACGGCCGCAGCGACGCCACGAGTCCGTGGTCGATGAGTTCGGTGTGGCAGGACGCGAGCACGCTCCAGCCGGTGGCCGTGTCGACGTCGACGTCGTCGATCTCGAACCCGACCGGGCGTCCCGGCGTCCGCAGGGAGGAGAGAATGCCCCCGGAGCCCGTGACGATGCCGATGAGCGAGTCGCCGACCACGGTGTAGGCCACCGGCAGCACGGTCACCGCGCCGGCGCCGCCGAGGGAGGGGTCGGTGAAGGCCACCCGGCCGACGAGCTGCGAGCGCAACAGCTCGAGGCACTCCGACTCGTCCAGAGGCGCGAACCGCCCGGGCCCGGGCGTCTCGGACATCTGCTCGAGGTCACGTTCGGTCATCGGACTCCCTTCGCCGCGTCACCCGCCGTGGGTGTCACCGTCTTCGGCCCCAAGCTATCGTGCGCCACCGGTCACTGTGGGTCGGGACTCCCGGACGACTGGTCGAAGGTGGTCCTGCCCCGCAGCTTGCGGGCGAGGTCGTCGTCGATCCCGTCGGCGATCCGGCTCATGATGGCCAGCGCGGTGCGCAGGTGGGCCGGGACGAACGGGTCGGCGAGCAGCGACATCGAGACGAACACCTTGTCGCGGTGCAGGGCGAAGCGACCGAAGCGCGATTCGGCGTTGAGGTCGTTGAGGATCTCCATCGCGCGTGACCTGCCGTCGACGTCGTGGACGAGGACCGAGAAGATGATGACCTCCTCGGCATCCGGGGTCACGCGCACGAAGACGACCGTGCTGCCCACCCGGATCGCGATGTCCCCCTGCCGGTCGCGGAACGGCTCGTGGCCGAAGACGTCGGTCAACTCGGCGAGCACCTGCGCCTGCAACCGGCGCCAGCGCGCCTCCCCACCGTCGACCATCGCCGGCAGCCCGGCGTCCGGGCCCTCGTGGCCCACCAGCAGGCCCTCGTCGGCGAGTTCTTCGTCGACCGAGGAGCCGAGGTCGGGTTGCAGCACCTCGGCGAGTTGGTCGGGCGCGAGGAACACCGGGTGCTGGACGCCGAACACGTCGCGCACGGTGGCGACGACCAGCCCCGCGAGCCACGAGCAGTCGTCCTGGACGTGCTCGATCGAAAAGTCCTCGCCGTCGTCGTGCCAGCCGAGGTCGTGCAGGGCCTGGACCTGGACCGGTCCGAGCTGGAAGGTGCGGCCGAGCGCATGATTTCCCGGCGTCGTCAGCCGCAGCCAGGGCTCGTCGCCCCGCCGCTCGCAGCTCACGTCCACCGCGGGGGCCGCGTCGTCGGCAGACGACTGCGTGCCCAGATGCAGGCCGCCGCCGGCGTCGATCATCGACAGCACGACCGCGAGCCGGGCCGTGAACTGGGCCCACGCGTCGGCGGTGGCTCGGTCGAGGTCGAATTCGACTCGTCTACGGGACACGGTCCTCCGCTCCTGCCCTCGAGGGTCCAGCGGGCTGGTTGGCGCTCACGGTGAGGCCAACCTAGCCGACAACTGGGCGAGGGCCAGGTGCTGCGGCGAACGGGCGGGACGGGAATGCGGCCCGGTCCTCACTCCTCCGGCTGCGCCTCCTCGGGAGAAGGCGCGGAGGCGGCGTGGCCGGCGTCCACGGCGTCCCACCCGCTGGTGGCCTGCGGGTCGGGCTCGGCGAAGGGGTCGGCGAGCTGGCCCGCGCCGAGGGTGGCCAGCATCTGGCGGACGTTGTGCAGCTGGACGGTGATGGCGTCGCGCCGGGCGGTGGCCGCGGTGAGCTCGCGCTGCGACTCGCGGCGGATCCGCTCCGCGTTGCCCCGGGCCTGCTCGAGCAGGGTCGCGGCCTCGTCGCGGGCACCCCGGAGGATCGCCTCGGCGTGCTCCTGCGCCTCCTGCTGCACCCGCTGCGCTTCGGCTTCGACACTCGCCAGCCGCTCCTCGGCGCGGACAAGAGCGTCCTCGTGCGCGTGCATCTGGGCCTCGAACTCCTCGGCGGCGCGGTCGCGGCGCTCCGCGAGCGTCTTCTCGAAGTCGGCGGCCGCCGCCGCAGCTCGGGCGCGCTGGTGCTCGAACACCGCCTCGGCCTCCTCGCGGCGCGCGGTCGCCTCCCGGTCGGCGTGGTCGAGGATGTCGTCGGCCTCGCGCCTCGCCCCCTCGACGAGCGCCGTCGCGTCGGCCTCCGCCTTCGACGTGACCTCCGCGGCGTGCCGGTCGGCCGTGTCCGTGCGTCGTTGGGCCTTCTCCCGCGCCTCCGCGAGCAGCGCGTCGGCCTCGGCCCGCGCCCCGTCGCGCAGCCCGGTGGCCTCCTCCTCGGCGAGGGACAGCATGAGCCCGATCCGCTCCCCCAGCTCGGCGAACGAGGGAGGCGCGCTGTGCTCCCGCTCCTCCTCCAGCTGTCGCACCCGCTGCTGCTGCTGGGTGACCTGGGCCGCGAGATCGTCGACGCGGGCCTGCAGCTTGGCGACCTGGACGCCGGACTCGGCCGCCTCCGTCCGGGCGGCGGCGAGGGCCTGCTGGAGGTCGACCACCGTGCGATCGACCTGTCCGGTCTCGTAGCCGCGCATCACGGTCCGGAAGCCGAGGGTGTGGCTGTGGTCGGTCATGGTCGGTCCTGTTCCTGCTCGGTGAGGTGGGGCGGGACGCCGGCCAGGGCGCCGGCCCCGGCGGCTGCGGGTGCTGCGGGCTCCGGCTGGGCCCGCAGCGGGACGTGGTCGGGTACGGCGAGGGCCTCGATCACCCCGGACAGGTGGCCGAGTTGGCGGGTGATGTCGTCCCGCCGTTGCGCGAGGAGCGCCACCTCCCGGCGGGCCCTCTCCAGCATCGCCCGGGCCTCAACCCGGACGGCGTCGGCGTCCACCCGCGCGCCGGTGAGGAGGGCCACCGCCTCGTCGCGGGAGGCGCGGTTGTGCTCGAACGCCTCACGCTGCAGGGCCTCGAGGTCGGCCGCGGTCCGCTCACGGACCAGCCGGGCTCCCGCCTCGGCCTCGGCGAGCCGGCGCTCGGCGCGGACCCGCTGCGCCTCCGCCTCGGACGCCGCCCGGGCCAGGGTGCGCCCGGCGTCGGTTCGGGCCTCCCCCAGCGTGCGCTCGGCGTCCCGCTC
>JAJYQH010000258.1 GCA_021794705.1 Actinomycetes bacterium
GCCGCACTGGCGCGGCGGCTGGCGCTCGCGAAAGCGCGGGCGGTGGCGGCGCGCTACCCAGAAGCGGCGGTGATCGGCTCCGACCAGGTCGCCGACCTCGCCGGCGCGGCGCTGGGCAAGCCCGGCAGCCATGAGCGGGCCGTGGCGCAATTGCGCCGGATGCGCGGCCGCACCGCTCGCACCCTCCCCGGCCCCGGCCGTGCCCACCGCTGCGGCGGCCCCGGTTACGTCGCGGGTGCCGCTGGGGGCGTCCGGGAGCGCCCTGGCGGCGGCCCGGCAGCTGCCGGTCAAGGGCCGGGCCCCCATGACCGGGTACTCCCGGCGGCTGTTCGGCAACGGCTGGGTCGACACCGACCACAACGGCTGCGACACCCGCAACGACATCCTCGCCCGCGACCTCACCGGCGTCGCCTTCCGGCCGGGCACGCACCACTGCATCGTCGTGTCCGGAACCCTGCGCGATCCCTACACCGGCGCGACGATCCACTTCGTCCGGGGGGTGCGCACGTCGAACGAGGTGCAGATCGACCACGTCGTCGCGCTCGGGGACGCGTGGCAGAAGGGCGCGCAGCGCTGGCCGGCCGACCGGCGCGTCGCCTTCGCCAACGACCCGCTCAACCTGCTCGCGGTCGACGGCAGGGCCAACCAGGAGAAGGGCGACGGGGACGCCGCCACCTGGCTGCCACCGAACAGGGCGTTCCGCTGCGACTACGTCGCCCGGCAGGTGGCGGTGAAGCGGAAGTACGGGTTGTGGGTGACGAGCGCGGAGCAGGCGGCCATGGTCCGGGTGCTCACCAGCTGTCCGGGACGCTGAGCGTCTCCGCGGCTACAGCAGCTCGCGGACGGTGCCCACCAACTCCTCCCGGACGCCGGCGGCGTCCCGCAGGTCGTCGGCGAAGATCTCGTGCACGTCGAGCAGCCGGTCGACCACCTCGGCGGCGTCCCGGCGTCCGCGCACCAGGGTGGTGAGCCGGTCCGCCATGGGGTCGTCGACGGGCAGGCGCAGGCCGTCGGCACCCTCCGGACGCGCGAGATAGGCCATCCACCCCGCGACGCCACGCAGGGCGTGGTGCGGCGTGCGGCCCGCCGCGAGGTTGGCCCGGATGGTGCCGAGCAGCCGGAGCGGCAGTTTCTGCGAGCCGTCCATGGCGATCTGGGTGGTCTTGTGGGCCAGCGCCGGGTTGGAGAACCGCTTGAGCACCTCGGCGCCGTACGCCGAGAGGTCCTCGCCCTCGGGCTGGGCGAGGATCGGGATGACGTCGTCGGCGATGAGGTGTTCGGCGACGTCGAGCAGCTGGGGATCGGCGACCGCGGAGGCGATCGTCGCGTGCCCGCGCAGGGCCCCGAGGTACGCGAGGGTCGAGTGCGTGCCGTTGAGGATGCGGAGCTTCATGTTCTCGAACGGCGCGACGTCGGCCACCAGCTGGGCGCCCACGAGGTGCCAGGCCGGCCGTTCGCCCGCGAAGTCGTCCTCGATCACCCACTGCTTGAACAGCTCGGCCGTGACCAGGCCCTCGTCGCGCAGTCCGAGGATGTCCTCGCCGAGCGCGCGGTCGGCGTCCGTGGTGGCGGGCACGATCCGGTCGACCATGGTGCAGGGGAAGCGCACGTTCGCGTCGATCCACGCGGCCAGATCGGACGCCCCCAGCGCCTCGCAGTAGTCGCCGACCAGGCGCCGCAGCACCCGGCCGTTGTCGGTGAGGTTGTCGCAGCACACGACCGTGACCGGCGTCCCGCTGGTCGCGGCGCGCCGCTCGAGACCCCGGACCAGTCGCCCGACGGCGCTGGTCACCGGTCCCCCGGCCAGCTCGGCCGCGATCGCCGGATCGGCGAGGTCGAGGTGGCCCGAGCCGTCGCGGCGGTACCCCTTCTCGGTGACCGTGAGGGTGACGACCTGAACGGCCGGGTCGGCCAGCCGCTCGATGACCCGCTCGTACTGCTCCCCGGGGAAGAGCACCTCGCGGACCGAGCCGACGACGTTGACCCCGACGTGGTCGACCGCGCGCTCGAGGACGCCGTAGAGGCCGTCCTGCGGGGCGAGCTGGTCGCGCACCGCGGCCGAACGCTGGGTGACCCCGGAGATGCCCCACCGGTCGTCGCCGGTCGCGGCGAAGGCGTCCTGGGTGAACACCGCCTGGTGGGCCCGGTGGAAGGCGCCGATCCCCAGGTGAACGATGCCCACCCGCTGTCCGGCCCAGCCCTGGGGGGGCAGGCTCACCGCTGCACCGGGTTCGACGGTCTCCAGCGTCCGGCTGCTCAATCGCTCCATCGTCACCTCTCGGGTCGTCGTGTGCTGCGTGGTCATGGATGTGGGCCCCTCACTCGGCCCGGCGGCGGTGCGCCCGGGCCGTGGTCTGGCGGAACACGAGGCGCGTCTCGAGCCGGGGCGGCGCGATGGGGTGACCGGTGAGGGCCGACTCGAGGTACTCGACGGCCGCCCGTCCCGCCTCCGCCCGGGGTACCCGGATCGTGGTCAGCGCCGGAGTGAACATCTCGGAGAACTCGATGTCGTCCCAGCCGATGACGCTCAGCTCGCGCGGGATCTCGAGTCCGTAGCCCAGCAGCCGGCCGACCAGGCCCATCGCCATCACGTCGTTGTAGACCATCACGGCGGTGACGTCGGCGAGCAGCACCCGGTCGGCGGCCCGGCGTCCGCCCTCGAAGGTCGGCTCGTGGTTGCCGAGCAGCACCACCTCGAGCCCGTGCTCGGGAAACACCTGGCCGAGACTGGCGGACCTCGCGGCGTCGCTGAAGCTCAGCACCGGTCCGCCGACGTAGCCCACCCGGCGGTGTCCCAGCGCGCGCAGGTGGACGGCCGCTTCGCGCACTCCCGAGTCGGAGTCGAAGGTGACGGCGGGGACGCCGGCGTGCTCGCGGTTGACGAGCACCACCGGGCACAGCCGGTTGGCGCGCTCGAGGTCGGCGTCCGGCATCCGGCTGGAGCAGAGCACGACGGCGTCCGTGCGCTGCGCCAGGTGCTCGACGATGCTCAGCTCGACGTCGGGATCCTCGTCGGTGTCGGCGATGAGCACCGAGCGCCCGAGCGAGCGGGCGAGGTCCTGGGCGCCCTTGATGAGACCGCCGTAGAAGGGATTGTTGAGGTCGGGCACAACGAGGCCGAGCGACATGGTGCGCCCGGTGATGAGCGCCTGCGCCGCCCGGTTGGGCACGTACTTGAGCTCGGCGGCGAGCCGGAGGATGCGCTCGCGGGTCGAGGTGTCGACCTTCTCGGGCCGGGAGAAGGCCCTGGACGCCGTCGCCACCGAGACGCCGGCGGCGGCGGCGAGGTCGCGCAGGGTGGCCCCCGACGCCTCCCGGCGTCCCGGCTCGGACGCCGCGACGGGACCGCCCCCGGAACCGGAACTCAGCGGCATGGCACCTCCCTGTCCCCCGAGACGCTACCTCCTCTGCAATCGAGTGCACAAGCAGGCGCCGGGACCCATGACGCCTCCAGGAGCGGATGCGTCGCCCCGCCCCCTTGACATGACGGAACCCGGGTGCAATCGTTTGCAGGACGTTCCCCCCGCAGCCCTCAGGAGATGTCATGGCCGAAACACTCGAGCTGCACCCCGACCGCGCGCTGCCGGTCGACCCGGCCCAGCGGTCGCTGGCGCGCTCCATCCTCGACCAGACCGAGGGCCTGCCCCTCGTCTGCATGCACGGGCACGTCGAGGCCCAGGTGTTCGCCGACAACGAGGCGTTCGACGACCCGGCTCGGCTGCTCATCGTCCCCGACCACTACGTCACCCGGATGCTCGTGTCGCAGGGGATCCCGCTGAGCGACCTCGGCGTCCCGCGCGAGGACGGCGGACCCACCGAGACCGACCCCCGGGAGATCTGGCGCCGGTTCTGCAGCAACTGGAAGCTGTTCCGGGGCACCCCCTCGCGCTTCTGGCTGGAACACGAGCTCGCCACGGTGTTCGAGGTGACCGAGGTGCCGAGCGCCGAGACCGCCGACGCGATCTACGACCGGATCGCCGAGGTCGTCGCCCGGCCCGACTTCCGCCCGCTGCAACTCCTCGACCGGTTCAACATCGAGATCATCAGCACGACCGACCCGGCGTCGTCCGACCTGGGCCAGCACCGGCGGCTCGCGGACGCCGGCTACGGCGAGCGGGTGGTCCCCACCTTCCGCCCCGACGCCGTCGCCTACCCCGACCGGCCCAGCTGGCCCGACGACGTCCGCCGGCTCGGCGCCGCGGCCGGCATGGAGGTCGGCGACTACCCGAGCTTCCTCGAGGCGCTCCGGCGGCGGCGGGCCGCCTTCGTCGCCGCCGGCGCCCGGGCCAGCGACCACGGGCACGAGTACGCCGACACGACACCCCTCGACGACGGGGTGGCCCAGGCGCTGTTCGCCCGCGCCCTCGGCGGGGAGCGGCTGAGCCCGGCGGAGGCGCGTGCCTTCGCCGGCAACATGCTGTTCCAGTTCGCCGGCATGGCCCGCGACGACGGGCTGGTCATGCAGATCCACCCCGGTGTGCTCCGCAACCACCACGAGGGGATGTTCGCCACGCACGGCGCCGACAAGGGTTTCGACATCCCGATCGCGGCGGAGTACACG
>JAJYQH010000156.1 GCA_021794705.1 Actinomycetes bacterium
GGCTGCACGATGACACCGTGCGTCGACACTGTGAATCGCCCCGGGTCTGGTAGACGGTCTGATTCCACGGAAAGGTGGAGTTATGCCAGCACCGAGGAAGTACCCGGATGAGCTGCGTGATCGGGCGCAGCGGTTGGTCGCGGAGGCGATGAGCGAGGACCCCTCGTTGTCGATGAACGCGGCCGTACGGCGGATCGCGCCGAAGGTCGGGGTCGTGCCCGACACGTTGCGTGGGTGGGTGCGTCGGGCCGAGATCGACGAGGGTCGTCGGCCGGGGACCACGAGCAGCGACGCGGCCTCGATCAAGGCGTTGCAGGCCGAGGTCCGTGAGCTCAAGAGAGCCAACGAAATTCTGTTGGCCGCATCGTCTTTCTTCGCGCGGGAGCTCGACCCGCGACTGCCGTGGTGACCGCGTTCATCGACGCCCACCACGAGGCGTTCGGGGTCGTGCCGATCTGCAGGGTGCTCACCGAGCACGGCTGCCCGATCGCCCCGAGCACGTACTACGCGGCCCGAGCCCGGGGCCTGTCGGCTCGCGCGGTCCGTGACGAGCTGGTCCTGGACGAGGTGTGCCGCGTCCACCAGGCCTCCCGGGGTGGGCTGTACGGGGCGCGGAAGATCTACCACCAGCTGCGTCGTGAGGGGGTCACCGTGCAGGGGTCGCCGGTCGCGCGGTGCACGATCGAGCGGTTGATGAAAACCACTGGGATGCAAGGGGTTCGGCGTGATCGTCGGGTCCGGACCACGATCCCTGACGACACCGCGGCGCGGCCGGCTGACCTGGTCAGGCGGGACTTCACCGCGACCCGCCCGAACGAGCTGTGGGTGGTCGACTTCACCTACGTCGCGACCTTCGCCGGGTTCGTGTACGTCGCGTTCGCGATCGACGTGTTCTCCCGGATGATCGTGGGCTGGCGAGCGGCCTCGTCGATGAAGACCGACCTGCCGCTGGACGCGTTGGACATGGCGCTGTGGCACCGCGGCCGCGCCGGGCACGACGTGAACGGCCTCGTGCACCACTCCGACGCGGGCAGCCAGTACACCTCGATCCGCTACACCGACCGGCTCATCGAGGCCGGCCTGCACGCCTCGATCGGCACCGTGGGCGACTGCCTGTTAACCGGCCAATCCGACCGGTGGGGGGTTGCCGCCTGAGCTGGCCGGTGGCGGGAATCGCATTGCGGGTGCTGGAAGTCGGGCCTGTGCGGGGATAGGCCTGAGGGCATGGACGGCTTGGCTGTTATGACGGATCCCAGTGATGCGAGGCGGTGGTGGCTGACCGGCCCGGATTCCGCGCTGGTGTCGGCGATGAATGCGTATCTGGGTTATCTGGCTGATCGGAACTACTCGCCCCGCACGGTCCGCACGTACGGGTACGGGCTGCTCGCGTTCGCGCGGTGGCTCACGACGGCGGGGTTGACCGTCGATCAGCTGAGGACGAGCGACGTGCTCGACTTCCTGGCCGCGTGCCGGCAGGAGACGATCAAGGGCCGTCCCGGACCGAACGTGCTCGACCTGAATGGCCACCGCCGGGACCGGCTCGCCCCGGCCTCGATCAACCTTCGCCTGGCCGCGGTCACGGGCCTGTACGAGTACCTGGCGATGAGCGATCCGGGCCGCTCTTCGCCGATCCCGAAGGGCCGACCCTCGTCGTGGTTCGCCCAGGGCGAGCGGTCCGGGCTGCTCGCGCACACCAAACGACGACCCGCGCCCCGCTCGAGGCTGCGGGTGCGCACCCCGCGCCGGCTGCCGCGGGCGCTGGACGCCGTCGAGGTGACCCGCCTGCTCGGCGGGCTGCGCACCCGCCGCGACCTGGCCATGGCCGGGCTGATGCTCTACTGCGGGCTGCGCTCCTGCGAGGTCCTCGCGCTGCAGGTCGCGGATGTCGACATCGGCGGCCGCTGGTTGACCGTGCACGGCAAGGGCGGCAAGGACCGGCGGGTCCCCCTCGACGGGGACGTCGCCGCCGTGCTGAACGCGTACCTGCTGACCGAGCGACCAGACACTGACGCGGCGGCGCTGTTCATCGTCGCGAAGGGCCCCACGACGGGGCGGGCGCTGACCCCGGCCGGGTTGCGGACCATCTTCCGCTACCACCGGGCCACCTCCGGGGTCCCGGCCGGGGCACCGCACGCGCTGCGGCACACGTTCGGCACCGCGCTGGCCGAGGCCGGCGTCGACCTGGCCGTGATGCAGGCCCTGCTCGGTCACGCCCACGTCGACACCACCGCCCGCTACATCCACCTCGCCCCGACCCACGTGAAAGCCGAATACGATGCCGCGCGCAGCCGTCAACGCCAAGCCCCCTGAGCCCCAAGACGGTTCGCCTGCAGGACCGGCCGAGCTCATCGCCGCCTACCATGCTCATCTGGCCAGCAGCGGTCGTGGCAGCCCGGCCTACACCTACTGGGCCAGGACGTTCCTGCGGCGCTGGCCCGACCCACGCGACTTCGAGCGCGAGCCGCTGGCCGTGCAGCTTGACGTCAGTCGCACGAGTGCGCCGTTCATCACCTTCCTGCTCGTCACCGGCATCCTCCACCCGGGCTGGGAGTACCTGGTGCACCGCAAGTTCTCCTCGATCTGGCGCGACGTGCCCGGCACCGTCATCGGGGAGGACCTGGACGCGTTCATCACCGCCGCCCGCGGCTGCGGGTACAGCCAGCGGGTCGCCTCGGCGATGGCCTCCCAGGTGATCGCCCGGGTCCTGTTCGCCACCGGCAAACGCCTGACCGACCTCGGCCACGACGACTTCGACGCCCTCGCGGTCGCCGGCCTCGCCCGGCAGGCCGCGACCGGGCGCACCTGGAAGCACTACCGGGCCACCGCCACCGGCGCCAAGACCGTGCTGTACCACCTCGGTGTGCTGCCCGCGCTGCCCGAGCCGTTCGAGCAGCGCTGGCCCTTCGCCCGCCGCCTGGCCCACGTCCCGGAGCCGATGCACACCATCCTGGTGCGCTACCTACAGCACAAGACGGTCACCTGCCGTCCCGCCACCGTCTCCTCGCTGGCCACCAGGCTGGCATCGTTCGGCGCCTACCTCGCCGGGACCGACCCGGACGCGACCCCCGCGACGCTCGACCGGTGTGCGCACATCGAACCCTGGATGGCCAGCCTGACCACCGCGGCGAACACCAAGTCCGGCGGGGTGCTGTCCGTCCCGGAGCAGGCCCGGCGGATCCTGGCCGTCGCGAACTTCCTGACCGAGATCACCGAGTGGGACTGGCCCGAGGCACCCACCCGGCGGCTGATGTTCCCCTCCGACAACCCGCGCCTGCCCCAACCCCTACCGAGGTTCCTGCCACCAGACGCCGACCGACACCTCACCGAGGCCCTCGAGGCCTCCCCGCACCGGCTCGCCGCCGACGCGCTGCTGCTGCAACGCGCCTGCGGCCTACGGATCGGGGAACTGCTCGACCTCGAGCTCGACGCCGTCATCGACCTACCCGGCTCCGGCTCCTGGCTCAAGGTCCCCCTCGGCAAGCTCGACACCGAACGGATGGTCCCCATCGACGCCCAGATCCTCGCGCTGATCGACCGGATCACCACCCACCGCAGCCCCGGACGGACGATCCCGCACCCGCGTACCGGACGGCCCGCGGACTTCCTGTTCACCGCCCACGGCCACCGCATCGGACAGAACCGGCTACGCAAGGAGCTCGACCGCGCCGCGAAGAGCGCCGGCATCGGGCACGTCACCCCTCATCAGCTCAGACACACCTACGCCACCGCGCTGGTCAACGCCGGCGTCTCCTTGCAAGCCCTGATGGCCATCCTCGGACACGTATCCGCCGAAATGAGCCTGCGCTACGGGCACCTGTTCGACACCACCGTCCGTGCCGAGTACGAGCGGGCGCTGGAGCTGGCCAAGCAGACCATCGGCGCCCTGCCCAACCCGAGCGAGGCGACCTCGAGCGCAGGCGACGACTGGCGCACCACCGCGACCGTCAAGACCGCCCTCGCCGGCGGCTACTGCCTACGCGCCCCGGCCCAAGGCCCATGCAGCTACGCGAACATCTGTGAACACTGCCCCAGCTTCCACACGACCGCCGCCTACATCCCAGTGCTGACCGCGCAACGCGACGACGCAGCCGCCCTCGTCCAGGACGCCACCACCCGCGGCTGGGACGCCGAAACCGAACGCCACCTACGGCTCATCAACCGCCTCACCACCCTGATCGACGAGGCCGCGACACGCCCGACCGCCATGTGAGGCAAACAACGAAAAGGATCGAACCGGAAAGAAATCCGCGCCGATTAGCCGGTTAATCGTACGACAACGCCCTCGCTGAGAGCGTCAACGGCCTCTACAAGGCCGAACTCGTCTACTGGGAAGGGCCTTGGCGAGGAGCGGACGACCTCGAGCTCGCGACCCTCGGCTGGGTCGACTGGTTCAACCACACCAGGATCCACTCCTCGCTGGGCTACCGCACGCCCGCCGAGGTCGAAGATGAGTACTACCGTCACAACCACGCCGTCGAGCAGCCGCTCCCGGCAGAACTGACCGTCTGACAAACCCGGGGCGATTCACGCTTACACTTCCCG
>JAJYQH010000286.1 GCA_021794705.1 Actinomycetes bacterium
GCGCGGGGACGCCGCGCCGGGCGAGCGGCGCGGCACGTACGTGGCGAGGACGAGGGCGGCGACGCCGGCCAGGACCGCCGTGGCGATCACCCAGCCGATCCCGTCGCGGGCGGGTGACGGGTTGGCGGCGCGCATCGCGAGGTAGGCGACTGGGACGAGCACGGTCATCGCGACGCCGTGCCGGGCCGACCATCCCTGCCAGGGCAGAGGCAGGCGGCGTCCGGGCAGTTCGATGAGCGGGGTCCGGCCGAGTAACGAGCCCGGGGCACGGTAGGCGTCCGGCGCGCTTGTCCCGGAGACGTCCCCGCTCACGCGAACCGCCCGGCGCCGCCCGTGAGGGGCTGCGCCGGGCGGATTCATGATCAGCGGCCGAAGATGCCGAAGCCGGAACGCGAGGGGGCCTGCTTCTGGCAGGTGCACCACTGGTTGGCGGGCACCATGGCCTTGACCGACTCGACATGCTGGCCGCAACCGGCCCAGGTGGTCTTGCCGCACTGGCCGCAACGAACGGGGCTGCACATAGGTTGACTCCTCGAATGACGAACCGTCGGGTACGAAGGACCACTATACCCCTGGGGGTACTCCTCCACCAATCGACTGGTCAGCCCTGCAGCCGCACCATCGTCCAGCTGATCGGCGGGAGGTCGATGGACAACCGGCCGCCACTCAGAGCGGCCGACTCGTTCGCCGTGGGCACCACCGACTGGTCGTCGGCCGAGGCCTGCCAGCTGGGGTCGTCGTGGTGGTAGGTGAGCGCCTCGACCAGCTCCGACACGCCCTCCCGGACGACGCACTCCACCGAGACGGCGTCCGAGACGGAGCGGTTGACGATGAACAGGGTGGTCGCGCCGCTCTCCGCGTCGTAGGTGGCCACCGAGTCGATCACCGGCACCTCGCTGACGATGCCCTCGTGCGGACGGAACTCGACCGTGGGCGACTCGAGAGCCACCTGGAGCACCTCTCCCGTGGCGTACTTCGAGGTCAGCGCGAAGGGGTGGAAGATCGTCTGCTTCCACGCCGGGCCGCCGGCCTCCGCCATGATCGGGGCGATGACGTTGACGAGTTGAGCCTGGTTCGCCGAGAAGACCCGGTCGGTGCGGCGCAGCAGCGAGATGAGCAGGTTGCCGACGACGACGGCGTCCGCGACCGAGTAGTGGTCCTCGAGCAGCACCGGCGCGACGGGCCAGTCGTCACCCTCGGGCACCTTCGACTCCGCGCGCCGCTGGTACCAGACGTTCCACTCGTCGAAGCTGATCCCGATCACCTTGGTGCTCTTGCGCGCGGCCGCGACGGCGTCGGCGGTGGAGCAGATCTGCTCGATGAAGCGGTCCATGTCGACCGAGCTGAGCAGGAAGTGCTGCAGGTCGGCCTCGTCCTTGGGGTAGTAGTAGACGTGGGCCGAGATCATGTCGACCTGATCCCAGGCCTCGTCGAGCACCGTGTACTCCCACTGCCCGAAGGTGGGCATCGCCCGGTTGGACGACCCGCAGGCGACGAGGTCGAGGTCGGGGTTGATCATCCGCATGGCCCGAGCCGTCTCGGCGGCGATCCGGCCGTACTCCTCGGCGGTCTTGTGGCCGGTCTGCCACGGGCCGTCCATCTCGTTGCCGAGGCACCACAGCTTGATCTGGTGGGGCTCCTCCGCACCGTTCTCCCGGCGCTCGTCCGACAAGGTCGTGCCGCCGGGGATGTTGCAGTACTCGAGAAGGTCAAGGGCCTCGGCGACGCCGCGCGTGCCGAGGTTCACCGCCATCATCGGCTCGACCTCGGCCAGCCGGCACCACTGCATGAACTCGTCGACGCCGACCGTGTTGGGCTCGGTCGAGTGCCACGCCAGGTCGAGGCGGGTCGGACGCTGGTCGGCCGGACCCACACCGTCCTCCCACTTGTACCCCGAGACGAAGTTGCCGCCCGGGTAGCGGACGTGACTCACCCCGAGCTCACGAACGAGCTCGAGCACGTCACCCCGCCAGCCACCCTCCACGGCGGTGGGGTGCTCGGGCTCGTGGATGCCCGTGTACACGCAGCGGCCCAGGTGCTCGACGAAGCTGCCGAACGTGCGCCGCCGGACGGGACCCACCCGAAAGGCGGGGTCGACGACGATTCGAGCGCTGGTCATGGTGGTGCTCCTCTCCGGGCGCTGCGGCGCGCCCGTGGCGGGATGGTCGGTGGCGGTCTCCGGCGCGACAGAAGCGTTCACGGAGATGGGCTGATTGGAACGTCCACGTGAACGGTAACAAAGATGCCCGTGCGCGGGAAGTGACCGGTCACAAACCGCCTCCAGATGCTTGACGTGACCGGTCACATCTGTTGTGCTAGGGGACGGCGACGCGGACGTCGTCACAGCGCACTCCCCGAACGGCGTTGTCCCAACCCCGCGACGCGTCCTGGCCCAGCAGAACGACCTGCTGGTTCCAGGACGCCGCCGAAGAATCATCGCAACGCACAACGAAGCACCCTGCCTGTTGCACCACCTTCGCCGTCGCCTCCGTTGCCGACGGCGCACACCCCCGGGAGGTCCGTCTTCATGAGTAGTCCGACACCAGAACGCGCGACGCCGCGGTTCGGACGCCGAGCCCTGTTGGGCGGAGCGCTGGGCGCCGCCGCCACCACAACCCTGAGTGCCTGCGGCAGTCCGCTGGCCGCCGGCCTGGCTGGGGGGAAGCTCGCCCCCGGAACCGTTCAGTACTGGAACCTCTTCGGCGGCGGCGACGGCGCCCGCATGGTCGGCATGGAGCAGGTCTACCAGCAGAACCACGGTGGCCCCAGCTCTCTCCAGGCGGCCACGTTCGCGTGGGGCAATCCGTACTACACGAAGCTGTCGCTCGCGACCCTCGGCGGCTCGCCGCCCGACGTCGCCGTCTCCCACCTCACCCGGGCCACCAACCTCGCCCGGGGCAACCTGCTCAGCGAGATCACCGACGCCGACCTCGCCTCGGTGGGCCTGTCCCAATCGGATTTCAGCGCAAAACCGCTTGCCAAGGCGAAGACCGACGGCAAGCTCTACGCCATCCCGCTCGACACGCACCCGTTCGTCCTCTACTACAACTCCGACGTCTGCCAGAAGGCGGGACTGCTCGACAGCGACGGCCTGCTCAAGCCGATCCACGGGGTGCAGGAGTTCGAGGCTGCGCTCACGGCTGCCAAGAAGGTCACGGGCGCCTACGGGCTGTCGGTGGCGACCATCGGCGACACGGCCACCTGCTGGCGCTGGTTCACCACCCTCTACCACCAGCAGAACGGCGCCACTCCCTTCCTCGGAAACAACGGCAAGGAACTCACGTTCAACGAGGACCTCACGATCAAGACCCTCGAGTACATGCAGTCGCTCACCAAGCGGGGCCTCGTCCCGACCACGAACGACTACGCCGGTGCCGAGACCATGCTCTTCACCGGCAAGGTCGGGTTCTACCTCGAGGGCGAGTGGGAGATCACCACCGCCCAGTCGGTCAAGGGCTTCAAGTTCGGCATGGCGCCGATCCCGACGCTGTTCGACACCCCCGCGGCCCAGGGCGACTCGCACTCGTTCGTTCTCCCCCGTCAGAACTGGAGCGAATCCCAGCGCAAGCTGGCGATGGGGTTCGTCAAGTCGATGCTCGACCAGTCGCTGGCCTGGGCCAAGGGCGGTCACATCCCCGCCTACAAGCCGACGCTCGACAGCCAGGAGTACAAGAACCTCACGCCGCAGAAGTACTACGCCGGCGTCGCCGACTACGTGGTCTACGACGCACCCGCCTGGTACTCCGGATCGGGCTCCACCTTCGAGAACATCATCGGCGCCCAGATCGGCCTGGTCGAGCAGGGCATCGCCACCCCCAAGCAGGGCCTGGACGCGGCGGTCGGGCAGCTCAAGACCTACGTCAACACCGCCGACCCCCTGGCCTGACCCGCTGAACGAAAGGAGCGATCATGAGCGCTGCACCCGCCGCCCCGGCTCCGGTGGCCGCCATCGATCGGAAGACAACCGTTCCAACCCACAGTCCCCGTCGTCTCACCCGCACCGCGTGGGGCTTCATGGCCCCGTTCGCGGTGTTCTACGTGCTGTTCCTCGTCTGGCCGGTCATCTACATGGTGATCAGCAGCTTCTTCAACACCGCCCTCGTGCACCGTGGCATCGGCAGCTTCGCGGGTCTCGCGAACTACCGGGAGATGCTCGGCAAGCACGAGTTCTGGGTGGCGATGTGGAACACCATCTGGTTCACCATCCTCACCGTGCCGCCCCTGGTCATCATCGCGTTCATCCTCGCGGTGCTGGCCAACCGGGTGCAGCGTGGCCAGTGGTTCTTCCGGCTGGCGTTCTTCCTGCCGTTCATCCTCCCCTCGGCCGCCATCGGCCTGATCTGGAGCTACATCTACACGCCGGCGACCGGTCTGTGGGCCACCGTCCAGGGCTGGTTCGGCGACGCCAACCCCCAGCCAGTGCTGGGCACCCCGAACCTGGCGATGATCGGCATCGCGATCGCCACCGTCTGGTGGACGATCGGCTTCAACTTCGTGCTGTTCCTCGCCGGCCTGCAGGACATCCCCCGCGAGCTCTAT
>JAJYQH010000022.1 GCA_021794705.1 Actinomycetes bacterium
GTAGGGGCCGTCGGACACGAGGAGGTCCTTGTTGGACGGCATCGAGTCGAAGTTGTACGAGGAGTTCCACACGTTGGAGATCTTCGACAGCGCCGCGGCGTCCTTGTTCTTGAACGCGTCGACGATCGCCTGGTTGGCCTTGGTCGGGTCGGAGATGCCCAGCGCCAGCTTGCCGACGATGTGAGCCGGCAGGCCCGGGTTGAGGAGGCTCTGCTCCCAGTCGGCGTAGGGGGTGCTGAACTTGTAGGTCAGGTCCTTGCCGTTGGCGTCGCCGGTGGGGAAGTCCTTGATGAGGTTCCACGCCGGGCTCGAGGAGTCGAAGTAGACCTGGCTCGCCGCGTTGGGCTTGAGGTTGCCGTTGGCGTCGTAGAGCTTGGCGATCGCCTTCGGGTCGGTGACGGTGTTGAACAGTCCGCTGATCGCGCCGTAGGCGAGGATCGTGTCGGCGTTCACCACCGGCTGGCCGTCGGACCACATGGCCTTGTCGCTCAGGGTCTCCTTGACCGTCAACGGCGAGTCGGACGTCTTCTGGTAGGTGCCGAACGAGGTGTCGGGCACCAGCTTGAGGCTCTTGTCGTAGTAGTTGAACGTCGACGACGTGAGGTAGACGATGTTGGCGTTGGTGACGTTGTTGCCGCTGCTCGTGTTGGAGTTCAGCGAGTAGAACGGCTGGTTCCACCCGACGGTGAGTGTCGTCGAGTTGTTGATGGTGTCGCTCTTCTGCGTGCTGGGCGCCTTCGTGCCGCACGCGCTCAGAGCGAGAGCCGACGCCGCGACGAGCGCGACGGCGGCCCCTAGCTTCCTGTGACTCACAGTTCCTCCCGGAATCGTCGGATGCGCAGGGTCGTCGGGTGCCCTTGGGGGTGGTTCCTGCCCATCTCGTGGTGGTTGAGCCCGAAACTACACCGGCCGGACCCAATACCCTCGTTACGCCCGAGCCTCGTCATCAGATCGTTACGAGCCGGTCAGGAACGCCCTACTCACGCCCGGGTGAGCCGGGGCGGGGGTGCTGCTTTGGTAGGCTGCTGCGGCCGCAGTGTTGGCATGCAGGGCCGGGTCGTGGGGCAACCCCGCCCGGGCAGGCATACCAGCACGCCAGAGCCATGCCAGCCTGCACTCCAACAAGAGAGTCCTCTCATGCTTTCTGCTGTCGCCACGGTGTTCCGCACGCCTGAGCTGCGCAAGAAGGTGCTCTTCACCTTGTTCATCCTGGCGCTGTTCCGCCTGGGGTCGGTCATCCCCGTGCCCAACGTCAACATCGCCCAGATCAACACCTGCCGCATCCAGGCGCAGTCGGGGGCCAACGCCGGCCTCTACTCGATGATCAACCTGTTCTCGGGCGGGGCGCTGCTGCAGTTGGCGATCTTCGCGCTCGGCATCATGCCGTACATCACCAGCTCGATCATCCTGCAGCTGCTCACCGTGGTGATCCCCCGGTTGGAGAGCCTCAAGAAGGAGGGGTCCGCGGGCCAGGCGACGATCACGCAGTACACCCGGTACCTCACGCTGGTGCTCGCCGTGCTGCAGGCGACGGCCTTCGTGACCCTCGCCGTCAACGGCACCCTGTTCCAGAACTGCACGGGCGTCGTCTACAACACCGGCGTCTTCCCGGTCGTCGTGATGATCCTCACGATGACGGCAGGCACGTCGATCATCATGTGGATGGGTGAGCTCATCACCGAGCGCGGCATCGGCAACGGCATGTCGGTGATGATCTTCACCCAGATCGCCGCCCAGTTCCCGACCTCGCTGTGGTCGATCAAGACGGCCCGCACCGGCGCCAACGCCTGGTTCATCTTCGGCCTCGTCATCGCCGTGGGCCTGCTCGTCATGGCCGCGGTCGTGTTCATGGAGCAGGCGCAGCGCCGGATCCCCGTGCAGTACGCGAAGCGGATGGTCGGCCGGCGGATGTTCGGCGGCACCACCACATACATCCCGCTGAAGGTCAACCAGTCCGGCGTCATCCCGGTGATCTTCGCGTCGTCGATGCTCCAGCTGCCGGTGCTGTACGCGACCTTCCGGCCGACCGGGTGGGGCGCGCAGTGGATCGGGGCGAACCTCGTCACCGGCAGCCACTGGATCTACAACGTCGCGTTCTTCCTTCTCATCGTCTTCTTCTGCTACTTCTACGTCGCGATCACCTTCGACCCGGTCGAGATCAGCGACAACATGAAGAAGTACGGCGGCTTCATCCCCGGCATCCGGGCCGGCACCCAGACCGAGAGGTACCTCGGCTACGTGCTGAGCCGGCTCACCGCTCCCGGCTCGCTGTACCTCGGCATCATCTCCCTACTGCCCACCCTGGCGTTCGTCCTCGTGGGGGCGCAGGGTAAGTTCCCGTTCGGCGGGACCTCGATCCTCATCGTCGTGGGCGTGGCGCTCGACACGGTGAAGCAGATCGAAAGCCAGCTTCAGCAGCGGAACTACGAAGGATTCCTCAAGTGAGAATGCTCATCATGGGAGCCCCCGGCGCGGGCAAGGGCACCCAGGCCAAGCAGATCAGCGAGCACTACGGTATCCCCGCGATCTCCACCGGGGAGATCTTCCGCCGCCACATCGCCGAGCGCACCGATCTCGGCAAGCGGGTCAAGGAGATCATCTCCGCCGGCGACTTCGTGCCCGACGTTCTCACGACGGCACTGGTCGCCAGCCGGTTCCTCGAACCGGACGCCCGCGAGGGGTTCCTCCTCGACGGCTACCCCCGCACGGCCGCGCAGGTCGCGGCCCTCGACATCATGCTCGCCGACCTCCACACCCGGCTCGACTGCGTGCTGTCGCTCGAGGCCGACACCGATCAGCTGGTCGCCCGGTTGCTCAAGCGCGCCCAGATCGAGGGCCGTCTCGACGACAACGAGCAGACGATCCGGCACCGGATGAACGTCTACGAGGCCGAGACCGCCGAGCTCATGGACATCTTCGACCGCCGCGGCATCCTCCTGCGGGTGAACGGCGAGGGTGGGATCGACGAGGTGACCCGTCGGATCACCGCCGCCATCGACGAGTTCGTGGCGCACTGACGTGGCGTTGATCGAACGGATCGAACTCAAGCGCCCTGACCAGATCCGCCTCATGCGCCGGGCGGGCCTGGTGGTCGCCGAGGCGCTCGCCGCGATGGGGGAGGCCCTGCGCCCCGGGATCTCCACCGGCGACCTCGACGAGATCGCCCGCGACGTGCTCGCCGCCCACGGCGCCACCTCGAACTTCCTCAACTACGGCGCCGACTGGGGATTCACCCCCTACCCGGCGGTGGTGTGCGTGTCGGTGAACGAGGAGATCGTCCATGGCATCCCCGGGTCGCGCACCGTGCAGGCGGGCGACGTCGTGTCGGTCGACTTCGGTGCGGTGGTCGAGGGCTGGCACGGGGACGCCGCCCGCACCTTCGTGGTCGGCGACCCGAACGCCGACGACGCGGCACTCATCGAGGCGACCCGGCGGGCCATGTGGGCCGGCATCGCCGCGGCGCACCACGGCAAGCGGATCGGCGACGTGTCCGCCGCCATCGAGCGCAGCATCGCCGGCAGCGGCCGCGCCGGCGGCCACGACTTCGGCATCGTGCGCGACTACACCGGCCACGGGATCGGCACGGCCATGCACATGGCCCCCGACGTGCCCAACTACGGCCGCGCCGGCCGGGGCGCGAAACTCACGGCCGGAATGTGCCTTGCCATCGAACCCATGCTCACCCTCGGTCGGGAGCGCACCGTCACCCTCGACGACGACTGGACCGTGGTGACGGCCGACTCCTCCCGCGCCGCGCACTGGGAGAACACCGTCGCCGTCACGCCCGACGGCCTCTGGGTGCTCACCGAGCCCGACGGGGGCCGGGCCGAACTCGAGGCCCTCGGCGTCCCGGTGTCGTCGCTGGCCGACTGACCGCCCCCGTCGGGTCGCGACGGACGCGCGCCCGATGCGCCGACCCTCCCGTCATCCCCGGAAACGGTGGTGTTGACTGGGCCTCGTGCCATCGACGCCACCGCACACCGACCCTCTCCCGGACCCGCAGTCCGACCTCGCCATCGCCCGGTCGACGCCGCTCAGCCCGATCGCCGCCATCGCCGCCGAGGCGGGGATCCCCGAGCAGCGGGTCGAGCCCTACGGGCGGCACGTGGCGAAGATCGACCTCGGCGTGCTCGACGACATCGCCGGACGCCGCCCCGCCAAGTACGTCGTGGTCACCGCCGTGACCCCGACACCGCTGGGCGAGGGCAAGACGACGACCGCGGTCGGACTCGCGCAGGGCCTCGCCGCCCTGGGGCACCGCACGATGCTCACCCTGCGCCAGCCGTCGATGGGGCCCACGTTCGGGGTCAAGGGCGGCGCGGCCGGAGCGGGGCACGCGCAGGTGCTTCCCATGGAGCAGATGAACCTGCACCTCACCGGCGACTTCCACGCGATCACCGCCGCCCACAACCTGCTGGCGGCCATGGTCGACAACCATCTGCACCAGGGCAACGACCTCGGCCTCGACCCCCACGCCATCTCGTGGCGGCGGGTGGTCGACGTCAACGACCGGGCGCTACGCAACCTC
>JAJYQH010000128.1 GCA_021794705.1 Actinomycetes bacterium
GTCGCTGAGATCGGTGGGAGGCCCTGCGGGCTCGTCGGGCACCACATCGGGCACACCGAGCCACGAGCCCTCGGCGTCGCGGTGGGCCAGCATGAGGGCACGCCGGTTGCTCCACAGCAGGTCGACGCGACCGTCGCCGTCGAAGTCCCCGATCCGCACGGCCGTGCTCGCGGGCGCCACGGCCGGCGCCTGCGCGAGGGCCACCGGCCGGGCGAACCCGGTGGCCGTTCGGGGCTGATAACGAGCCAGCGGGACGTCGGTGCGGACGACGTCGGCGATCCCGTCGCCGTCGATGTCGACCAGCCCGAACCGTGACGTCGCCCCCGCGAGCTCGGGGAGCATGCCGGCGTCCATCGGACGCCCGAAGCTGCCGGCCCGGTTGGGCCAGACGCGGGCGCGTCCGCTGCGGTCGATCTCGAGGACGTCCGCCGCCCCGGTACCGGTCCAGTCGACCAGTTCCACCCGGGAGCCGCCGCCGAGGGCGGGGGGTGCCGCGCCGGCGTCCATGGGGTCGACGCGCAGCAGCGTGGGCTCTCCGGCCTCGGTGTAGCCGAAGCCGAGTGCCGGCGCGTCCAGGCTGCTCCCGTCGGCCGCGAACCCGCTGACCCGCACCGACGACAGCAGCGACGCTCCGTTGAGCGGGGCGGCGGTGTAGCCCAGCGTCCAGCGGCGCACGAGTGAGGCGGGTTCGGCCGGGAGGTGCAGTTCGATCGTGGTGCACCGTTGGTCGGTGGTCAGGAGGAATCCACCCCGTCCCCAGCGGAGCACGTCGGGGCGCTGTTCGTAGCCGAACCGCACCTGGAAGGGCCCCCACGTGATGGTGTCGAGGTAGCGCTGCGCGCCGGCCGCACGCCACGCGTAGGTGGTGAGCAGCCCGAGGTTGTCCTCGACGGCGTCCAGCAGCCACGCCCATGCGCCGCCTCCCAGGCCGGTGACCTGCGATGCGGCGCCGGATCCGAGGTGGAACCGGGTGCCGGCCCGGTCGGTCGCCACGTATCCGCCGCCGGACGCCGCCAGCGTCCAGTCGCCCGTGTCGACCTGGGGGCGCAGCCCGCCGTCGGCGCCACGCACGAGCGGGCCGGAGCCCTCCAGTACCAGCGTGTCGGTGTCGTCGTAGCGGGGCTTGCCGACCATCGTGCTGCGCAGCAGCCGGGGGATCGGGATCGACCAGCCGAGCCCGAAGGGGCCGTTGGGCGTGCCGGAGTCGTAGCGGAGGACCAGTTTGGGGCTGGAGTCGTTCGGGCCGTGGGGCAGGTCGAGGGGCACGGACAGCGTGCCGGTGCCGGTGGACAGATCGGGGCTGAAGGTTTCGCCGAGACCTCCGACGCCGCCACCGGTGGGCAGGGACGGGGCCTGGCTGGCGAAGCCGATGTCGAAGCTCATGATCGTGAGCCTCAGCTGCGCGGCGTGAACGAGTAGCCGATGACGAGGGCGACGTTGGTGATGTCGTCGAGCACGAGAGCCCCGTTCGTCACCCAGGCCGCGTTGTCCGCGGCGTCCAGCTCGATCCGGTAGGCGCCGATCGCCGACTGTCCGGTCACCGCGGCGGCGAGGGCGGCGGTCTGGACGACCCCGTCAGCGTCCGTCGTGGCGCTCACGGCAGCGGAGCCGGGGAGGGTGACCTTGAGGGTCACCCCCTGCGCTCGGGAACCCGGGCTGGTGGCGACCACGAGGCTCGCATCGGTGAGCACCGGGTCCTTCTCGGTGAGGGCGAAGTCGCTCGCCGCGAGGGCGAGATCGAGGACGCCGGTCGAGTAGAACCGGAAGAACGCGTCCGCGAACACCCAGCGCAGCGGGAACGGCCGCTGCCGGGAGTGGATCCCGGGCCGGGACGCCAACTCCGCGAGCACCGCTGCCCGCAGGTCGGGGTCGAAGCGGGCGCGGTAGGTGAGGGTGAGCCGCACGTCGACGAGGGCGTTGAAGTCGAGCTGCTGGTTGACGTCCTTCGGCAGCGACAGGGTCCAGGTCGACGCGAGGCCCGCGCCCTGGAACATCCCGGTCTGCCGGTGGTCGGGGTTGTCGACGAGGGCGTCGGCCCGGACGTCGAAGTCGGAGATGATCTGCGTCTCCCGGTTCTGCACCCGCTGCTTCACGGTGCCCCCGGACGCCGACGGCGTCCGGTACTGCGAGATGCCGGCGTTGGTGAGCGCCCCGCTCACTCCGGTGGCCGGGATGATCCCGTCGACGCCCACCTCGACGTGCTCGATCCGTCCCGCGTAGGTGCCGGGGTAGACGGAGTCGAAGTCGTCGAGATCGGTCTGGAAGTCCATCGTCCCGGTGCGCCGCAACTGGGTCTCGAACTCGAAGGGGTAGCGCTCCGACAGGGAGATCGTCTGCTTGAGCGGCTGCGGCTTGGGCGCCGTCGACGTGATGAGGTCGTAGGTGAACGACTGGATGTCGGCCATGAGGGTGTCCGCGGCCAGCAGCCCGTGCACCTGGCTCGACGTGTAGTCGGGGCGGATCACCTGCAGGTCGACGTCGTTCTCGAAGTTGTACGCGCTCTGCATCCGCTTGGCGATGCCGAGGGCCCACATGAGGTAGCGCTGCGACAGGGCGTTCATCCGGTCGCCGAGAGCGTTCCATACGTCGGGGGTGAACCGCTGCTGGTCGAAGGCCTGGAGCAGTTGCTGGGACGCCTGGACGCGCACGGCCGCGGCGTTGGCGCCCGCCTGGGCCGCGGCCACCCGGGCGTTGGCGGCGGTGACCTCCGCTGCCGCCTGCCCGGCCGCCGCGGTGAGCTCGCTCGCCTGCCGGTTCATCGTGTCGATCTGGTACTGGTTCTGCAGTCGTGCCGAGGTGAGCGACTCGGCGGCGGCCAGGGTTCCCCGGTCGCCGGAGAGGGAGTAGGAGCCGCTCATCATCTGGTCGGCGAGGTTGTTCAGCTGGTCGCTGTCGCCGTCCTCGCCCCCGCTGAGCTGGGTCTGCAGGGCCTGGTGCATCACCCACGCCCCCGACTTGGACGCATACTCGGTCGCGTTCGCCGTCGCGTCGCTGGCCCTCAGCTGCGCGACCTGCTGGCCCAGCTGGTAGGCGTGGGCCTCCGCCGCGGCCGCTGTCACCTGCTGGGTGGCGGCGCTGAGCTCGGCCTGGGCCAGCCCGATGTTCTGGGTGAGCTGGGTGCGGGTGAGGGTGCCGGCGTCCGCACGGTCCCAGAAGTTCATCGCGTCCCGCTCGGCGCCGATCGCGAGCTGGCAGAAGTTCACGGCCACCGACTGCAGGTAGTCGAAGGTCCAGATGGGCACGTTCTGGCCCCAGTAGCCCCAGAAGTCGAGGCCGCCGGCGATCTTCGCGAGCTGCGCCTCCACTTCGAGGATCACGGCGGCGATGGCGGGGCTGACGTCGACGGCGTCCGGATGGGCGATGGACCCGATGAGGGTTCTGGCCGCGGACGCCGCCGGCGCGAGACCCGCGATCGTGTACAGCTGCGATGTCGGCACGGTGCTGCCGGCACCCAGCACGTTCTCGTAGATGGGCAGGGCGGTGGCGGCATCGCCGTCGCGGAAGTACGAGTCGCCCCAGTCGAGGTAGAGCTGGGCGAGGTGCGACCAGACGAACGGGGCCTCGACAGTGGCGTTGAGGTACTGGTACCCGGCCGCCCGCAGGTACCAGGTCTCCGCCTCCCCGTACTCGCCGAGGGCGTGGTAGCACTGGGCGAGCCCCAGGGTGGTCTCGTAGTACCACGCGTGCGCCAGCGACATCGCGACATCCGCCGGAGTCTGGGGCTGGAGGAGCACGTCGGGCAGCACCGTGGCCAGCTTGTGGGCGTCGTAGAGCGAGGTGAGCACCTGGTCGGTGGGCAGGGCCTGGCCGGCGGTCCACGACAGCGTCTGCAGGGCGCCGGCCGACTCGAACACATAGGAGCGCTGGTCGACCGTGAGTTGCGGGGGGACCTCGACGGGGATCGTCACGTCGATCGGTTCCCGGAGGATTCCGGAGGCCGCACCCGCCGAGAGCCCCGCGGCCGCAACTCCCGTGTCGGCGGGGAGGAGGTTGAACGCAGGGCCGGGGACGTGGCCGGCGAGGCCGCCCGGCAGGGTGTGCGGGAGGCCCCCGACCGGCGGGAGGTGGTCGGGGATGCCGGGCCCGGCCGGACCCGCAGGCACGGGGGCCGGAGCGGGGGCCGGAACGGGAGTGGGCGTCGGTGCCGGGCTCGGCGTCCCGGTGAGCTTGCCGATGAGATCGGGGGCCTCGGTGGCCGCCCGCTGGGCGAAGAAGGCTGCCGAGGCGGTGTTCCCCAGCCGCTGGAGCGTCTGGGACACCTGCAGGTCGGCCACCGCCGCCGTGGCGGTCGCGTTGGTCGCGCCGCTGAGCAGGCCCACGACGGGGGCGTCCACGGAGGTGAGCTCACGTGGTCGGACGCCGGCGGTGGCCTGCTGCACGGGCAGCACGTTGAGCCACTCCGCGGAGTACGAGACCAACGGGTGCAGCAGGTCGGTACTCCAGGCGATCTTCTCGTCGAGCACGGTGAGGGGGAACAACTGCTGCCACAGGA
>JAJYQH010000321.1 GCA_021794705.1 Actinomycetes bacterium
CACCAGCGCGGTGTCCCCATCGTCGCGGGCGCGTGCTCGGTGCACCAGCAGGATGCGGCGCATCCACTCGGCCAAACGGTGGTGTCGCCGGGAGGTGTTGGCGGGATGGGCGCGGTAGTCGACCAGGACCTTCGGCACGAAGACGAACGGGCCCTCCAGGGCCAACTTGAGCACGAGGTCGCGATCCTCCCCGTATGACATCCGGCTGTGGAATCCGCCGACGCGCGCGAAGGCCTCGGCCCGGATCATCATGTTGGGCAACCAGATGCCGGTGCGCGCGCGGATCACGTCGGAGGCGCTCGCCACCGCGACCTGATCGCCGGGAGCGATCTCGGTGCCGTCCTGGTCGATGCTCCGGACTCGGCAGTAGCAGACAGGGGAGTCGGGTCGGGCCTCCAGCGCCGAGAGCTGGTCGGCGAGGCGGCTCGGCGCCCATCGGTCGTCGTCGTCGAGGAACACCAGATAGTCCCCGTGGGCGCGGAACGCGCCGAGATTGCGGGCGGTGGAGACTCCGGCCGGCTCCTGACGGATGTACCGGGCGCCCGGGATCCGGTCCGTGGCCTCTTGTACCCCAGCGGACTCGGGTGAACCGTCGTCGACGACGATGAGTTCCACGTGTGGGTAGGTCTGCGCAGCCACGCTGTCGAGTGCCTCGTCGAGGAAGGGGCCGCCCCGGTTGGTGGCGACGATGACCGACACCAGTGGCCGACGGTTCCCCGCCCCCGACACCGCCTTCCCCGACTGCACCGTTCGAGTATCGCACTCGGAAAACGCGCCTTTGCCCCGGCTGGGCCACCGGTTCCGCCTCCCCGACTTCGACCGAGTGCCGTGGAAGCATGTTCGGCATGGCCGATCCCACCCGGGTCGTCGTTCTCGATCACACCGCTGACCTCGGCGGCGCCGAGATCGCCCTCGCCCGCCTGCTCGACGCGCTCCCTCCCGCGGAGTTCGCCGTCACCACGATTCTGTTCGGCGACGGGCCACTCGTCCGGCTGTTGCGCGACGCCGGGCATCGGGTGGTCATCGTGCCGCTCGACCCCGCGGTGCGGGACCTCGCGCGGAGCGAGGCGGGGTTGGGCTCGAGCGCGCTCAAGGCGGCACTGCAGAGCGGCCCGTTCCTCGCCCGGCTCGCCGGCCGGATCGCGCGCATCCGGCCCGACGTGATCCACACGACCTCGCTGAAGGCCGACCTGCTCGGCATGAACGTCGCGAAACTCACCCGGACGCCCCTGGTCTGGCACATCCACGACCGCATCAGCGCCGACTACCTGCCCTCCCGAACAGCGCGGGTCTTCCGGGCGCTCGCGCGGCGGGTGCCGACCGAGGTGATCACCAACTCCTACGCGACGGCGTCCACCCTCGAACCCATCCCCCACCTCACCGTGGCGTACCCGGGCTTCACCCCGGAGCAGTTGGGGATCCCCATCGCCATCAACGTGCTTCCCCAGCCCCGCATCGTCGGGTTGGTGGGGCGGATCAGCCCGACGAAGGGGCAGCTGGAGTTCGTTCGAGCCGCCGCCGCGGTTCTCCGGAATCGTCCCGACGTCGAATTCCGCATCATCGGCTCCGCCCTGTTCGGTCACGAGGAGTACGAGCGGCAGGTGCGCTCCGAGATCTCCGAGCTGGGCCTGGACGACCGGATCCGGCTGCTGGGGTTCACCGACGACCCGCTCGCCGCGATCGACCAGCTGTCGCTGCTCGTCCACGCGTCGACAACCCCCGAACCGTTCGGGCAGGTGATCGTCGAGGCGATGATCCGCGGCGTCCCGGTGATTGCGACCGGCTCGGGCGGAGCCCAGGAGATCCTCGACCCCGATCCCGAGGGCGAGTTGCTCGGCCTGCTCGTGCCCCCGGGCGACGTCGACGCGCTCGCGCAGGCCATCACCACCGTCCTCGACCATCCCGAGGACGCCGCCGAGCGGGCCGCCCGGGCCTGGCGCTCCGCACAGGACCGGTTCCCGATCAGCCGAACGGCCGAGGTCGTCAGCGAGGTGTGGCGGCGCGCCGCACGCGCTCGATGACGCCCGCCATCCGAGCCACCCGCGAATCCCACCCGTCGACCGGCCCGTCGGCGTCCGCGGGGAACAGGCGCGCCGAGAGCATCTCCCGGCGGACGGCCCCGGCGAAGTCGGCTCCGGTGGCGAGGGTCACCCGGGGGTCGTCGGCGTCCACGAAACCGGTGACGGGCGTGCTCACGACCGGGCGCCCGACCGCCGCGTACTCGTACCGCTTGATCGGGTCGAGACTCATCGTGAACGGCGTCACGACATGGGGGACGACGAGCACGTCCGCGTGCTGGAGGTACGCCGGCACCTCGGACGCCGGGCGGGAACCCAGCAGGACCACCCCCGCCGACACGAGCGCCTGGCGATCGGCCGTGGACAGCGGCGCCGGCCCCACGAGCACGAGCCGCCCCTCCAGGCCGAGCAGCCGCGCAGTCGCGACGCACAGCTCGACGTCGATCCGGTCGCGGTGCACCGTCCCCAGGTAGACGGCGGTGCGGCCTGGGGGCAGGTCGGCCGGGCGAGGGCGGGGACGCCGGTAACCGGCGACGTCGACCGCGTTGGGGATGAGCGTCACCCCCCGCGCGAGTCCCTTGACCCGCTCCAAGGTCGGGCTGCAGACGACGATCTCGCCGCACCCGCGCATCAACGCGGCCTCGTGCGCCACCAGCCGGGCGTGCTCGGCCGGCGTCCGGTCGGCCTCGAGCCAGTCGTCGGTGATGTCGTACAGGGCCGGCCACCCCGTGAGGTCGAGCAGCACCGCCCCGGCCGGATCGTTGATCCACAGCACGGGCCGGTCGAATCCCAACCGGGCCGCGGTGCGCCGGATCCGGCCGGCGATCCTCCGGTCGGACCGCGGGTCGAGGCGGCGGGGCAGCGGCTTGGTCGGCTGGTAGGTCCACAGCCGGCCGAGAAGGCCCGGCTCCGGACTCTCGCGCACGCCGGTCCCGCGACGGGGACGCCGGCCCTCCCGCAGGTCGTAGAGGGGGTCGGCCGCCGGTTCGACGAACAGCACCCGCAAGCCGGCGTCGCGGCGCAGCAGTCCCGCCACGAGGTGCTGGTTGCGCCGCCACACCTCGTCCCACCGCTCGAGCGACACGACGACGAGGTCGGTCACAGCAGGCTCCGGTAGAGGGCCTCGGTCTGCTCGGCCTGGGCCGCGATGCTGAACCGGGCACGCTGCGCCTGCTGCAGCCCCCGCCCGTAGACCCGCCGCTGGTCGGCGGACGCCGCGAGGGCGGCCAGCAGGGCCCCGGCGGCCTCCGCGTCCCCCGGCGGGTACAGCGCCGCGCCGTCGACCCCGCCCACCGTCTCGAGGTGGGCGCCCGCGGAGGACGCGACGACGGGCAGCCCGAGCGCCATCGCCTCGAGCACCGACAGGCCCAGGCCCTCGACGTCGCAGGTGGCGAGCAGCATCGAGGCGCTCGCCATGAGCTCGGGCACGTCGCTCCGGTGGCCGAGGAACCGGGTGGCCTGTGACACGCCCAGCGCGTCGGCCAGCCGCCGCAGAGCCGGAGCCTGCGACCCGCTGCCGGCGATGGCCAGCTGCCAGCCGCCGGCGGCCAGTCCGGACGCCGCGAACGCCCGGACGGCGTCCTCGGTGCGCTTCTCCGGCTCCAGCCGCTGGGCGACGAGCACCGTCGGCTCGCGCTGGGCCCCCGGGAGCAGGTCCGGCGCGGATGGCACCCCCGGGTAGATGACGGTCGAGGCTCCGTCGATGCTGCGCGCCACATAATCGCTGATGGCGATCTGCGCCGAGAGCCGTCGCCGGATCAGCGGGGCGACCAGGCGTCCGAGTGCCGAGCCACCCCGGGGTGCCGCGAAATGCCGGGTGACCACGAGCGGGACATGGCGCATGCGGGGCGAGAGCACGGCCGCGGTCTCGGCCGCGGTCATGTGGGCGTGCACGAGGTCGACGCCCCGGAACTCGTCGAGACGGCGCACGGTGTCGAGGAGGGTGACGGCCTCCCGGTGGGGCACCCGGGACCCGCCCCATTCCTGGTGCATGGGAACCCCGCCCCCGCCGATGACCGCCACCCGCCACCCGTCGACCGCCTGGGCGGACGCGAGCCGGGCGACGTGCTTCTCGACGCCGGCGAACCCGTCGGAGCGGATGACGTGGACGACCGAGGGGGCCGGCTCGCTCACCTCGACCGCCCTGTGAGGATCTCCTCGACGAGCCGGAGGTACTCGTCGGCGACCCTCGGCCAGGAGTGGTCGAGCGCCGTCTCGCGGGCCTGCGCGGCCGCCGCGGCACGGTCGGCGTCCGCGAGCTCGGCCAGGGCCTCGCGGATGGCGGGAACATTCCGGGACACGACCCATCCGTTGCCGTCGCCGATGAGGTCGGGAACCGAGCCGACCGGCGTCGCCACGACCGGCAGGCCGCAGGCCAGGGCCTCGAGCACGACGAGCGGATAGGCCTCGTAGGCGCTCGGAAGGGCGAAGACGTCGCCCGCGACGAGGTAGGGCCGGGGGGCGGGCTGCCGC
>JAJYQH010000138.1 GCA_021794705.1 Actinomycetes bacterium
GACGCCGCCGGCGTCCGGGTCGAGCAGGCCGGCTACGCAGACGCGGAGGCCGCGGAGACGGCCCTCCGCGGCGCCGACGTGCTGTTCATGGTCTCGGGGTCCGAGAGTCTCGACCGGGTCGACCAGCACCGGAGGTTCATCGACGCGGCCGTGCGCGCCGGGGTCGGCCACGTCGTCTACACCTCGTTCCAGGGTGCCGCCCCGGACGCGACCTTCACCCTGGCCCGCGACCATTGGGCCACCGAGCAGCACCTCCGCGCCTCCGGGGTGGCCTGGACCTTCCTCCGCGACTCCCTCTACCTCGACTTCCTCCCCGACATGGTCGGCACCGACGGCGTCATCCGTGGCCCGGCGGGGCACGGAAGGGTTGCGGCGGTCGCCCGCGCCGACGTCGCGCGGGTCGCGGCGTCCGTGCTGCTCGAGCCGGACGCCCACGAGGGGGCGACCTACGACGTGACCGGCCCGGCCGCCCTCAGCCTCGACGAGGTGGCCGCGATCCTCACCGACGTCACCGGCCGCCCGACCAGCTTCCACGACGAGACCCTCGACGAGGCCTACGCCTCCCGCGCCTCGTACGGGGCGCCCGACTGGCAGCTCGACGCCTGGGTGAGCACCTACACGGCGATCGCCAGCGGGGAGCTCTCGCGAGTCTCGGACGCCGTCGAGCGGATCACCGGTGTCGCACCGCTGAGCCTGGAGCAGCTGCTGCCCCGGTGACCGGGGTGCCTCGGCTGAGACGATCGCCGGTCCAGATGGCCGGATGGTGCGCAATCCGGGCCTCACCCCCCATCTGGACCGGCGATCGTCCCACCCCGGGGCGACCGGGCTCGCCGACCGGGGAGCCGGAGCACCGACCCCGGCCGCCACCCAGCGAGAGGAATAGCCTGAGGGCCGTGCTCACGTCGACCGAATCGCTGCCCGGCCTCACCCTCACCAGTCTCACCGTCGAGGCGCCGCTCGACCACGCGCACCCGGACGCCGGCAGCATCGACGTCTTCGCCCGCGTCGTCACCGGTGAGGGCGGCGAGGGCAAGCCGTAGCGCGTGTTCCTCCAGGGCGGCCCCGGCAGCGAGGCCCCCCGGCCGACCCTCGTGCCGGCCACCCCCCCGTGGCTGCCCAGGGCGCTCCAGGACTACCGGGTCGTCATGCTCGACCAGCGCGGCACCGGGCGCTCCACCCCCGTCTCGGCCGCGCGGCTCGCGGGGCTCGACCCGATCGGACAGGCGTCCTACCTCAGCCACTTCCGCGCCGACGAGATCGTCAACGACTGCGAACTCGTCCGCGAGGCGCTCGGCGTCCGCACGTGGACGCTGCTCGGCCAGTCGTTCGGCGGGTTCACCGCCCTGCACTACCTGTCGACCCGCCCCGGGTCACTCGCCGGAGCCATCATCACGGGCGGCCTCAGCGCGGTGCGGCGTCCGATCGACGACGTGTACGCCGCGACCTGGCGGATCATGATCGACAAGTCCGAGGGCTACTACCGCCGGTTCCCGGAGGACAGGGAGCGGGTACGCGCGCTGAGCCGGCTCTGCGCGCAGGGGGCGATCACCCTCCCGAACGGGGACGCCGTGTCGCGCGAGCGGTTCCGCACGATCGGTCACCGCCTCGGCATGCAGGGCGGCATCGAGCAACTGCACTATCTGCTGGAACTCGATCACACGTCGCCCGCGTTCGCGCACGACCTCGAGGCGGCCCTGCCGTTCGGCGGCCGGAACCCGATCTACTCGGTGCTGCACGAGTCCAGCTACGCCGACGGGGTGGCCACCCGGTGGTCGGCCGAGCGGACGATGCCCGACCGGGTGCGCGACGACGTCACCCTGCTGGCGGGGGAGCACCTGCACCGGAGCCTGTTCGACGAGGACCGTGAGCTGCGCCCGTTCGCGGTGGCCGCCGATCTGCTCGCCGAGCACGAGTGGAACCAGTTGTACTTCCCGGAGCGGCTGGCGGAAGCCGAGGTGCCGGTCGCCGCCGCCGTCTACCAGGCCGACGCGTACGTGCCGCTCGAGTTCTCGCTCGAGACGGCCGGGCTGCTGCCCGACTGCCGCACCTGGGTGACCAGCGAGTACGAGCACAACGGGCTACGGATGGGCGCCGGCGTCCTCGACCACCTCATCGGGCTGCTCACCGGACGCCGCTGGCTCTGAGCGGCGCGGGGGAGCGGATCAGCGGCCGAGGAACGTGCGCAGCGTCCGGGCGTTGCGCACGGCGTTGCCGCCGCCGTCGTTGTTGAAGTACGCGTAGACGTCGCGCCCCTGGGACTCGAACTCGCGGATCCGGTCGGCCCACCAGCCGAGGGACTCGTCGGAGTACGACCCGCCGTACAGGGCCTTCTCGTCCGGACCGTGCAGCCGGATGTAGACCCGCGGCGCAGTGGCCCGGAGGATGCACGGCAGCCCGGCGCCCGACATCGTCACGTAGGCCGCCTGGTGGCGTTCGAGCACGTCGAAGACCGGGTCGACCACCCATGACGGGTGGCGGAACTCGACGGCGGCGGGCATCCACCACGGCAGCCGACCGAGGAAGTAATCGAGCCGCTCGTCGTCGCGCTCCATCGTCGGCGGGAGCTGCACGAGCAGCATCCCCCGCTTGGCGTGCAGTTCGTGCCAGGACGCCGTCATCCGCGACACCCAGTACTCCGGTTCGAACAGCTTGCGGCTGTGCGTGAGGGCGCGGGGTGCCTTGACCGACAGCCGGAACCCTTCGGGCAGCCGGCGCTCCCAGGACCGGAAGGAGGCGTCGCGCGGCCACATGTAGAAGCTCGCGTTGAGCTCGACGGTGTCGAACTCGGCGGTGTAGCGGGCCAGCCGCTGCGCCTGCGGGCAGCCGTGGTAGAGAACGTCCTGCCAGTGGTCGTACGACCAGCCCGACGTGCCGATCCAGGTGCCCATGCGTCCTCCGCTCCTCGCCGTGTTGCGGGCGCAAGTGTCTCACGCGTGCCCCGAACGGCCCGGACGCCGGCGGCGTCCCCGGGATCGGCGGGGAACCCGACCCGGAATGGTCTAACCTTTTTCGCCGGACTGTCGACCGGGGCGTACGGAATGACTGGGGGCGTACGGAATGTCGCCCGAAACGGACGAACCGTACGCCCGGGGCGACGATCCGTACGCCCGGCGACCGGCCCTACTCGGTGTTGGCGTGGGCCGCCTTCGCCGCGTCGTTGTCGATGCTGCGCATCCTGGCCAGCCGCAGGCACACGGCGTCGAAGGCGATGTGGCACGCCTGATCGAACAGGCTCGAGAGCGGCTGGATCGTCTCCGCCTCGCCCGGACGCCGGTACTTCGTCGCCGCCGGCACGTGCACCACCAGCTCGGCGTCCCGGGCGACGGGGGAGTCGGGATCGGTGGTCACCGCCACCACCCGGGCACCCTCCTTGTGGGCCTGCTCGACGACCCGCACGGGGGCGGCGGTCGTGCCCGACCCGCTCACCGCGACGATGAGGTCGTCGCCGCGGACCGCGGGGGTGGTCGTCTCCCCGATGACGTGCACCGACAGCCCGAGGTGGGTCAGCCGCATGGCGAGGGCCTTGGCCATGAACCCGGAGCGGCCCTCGCCGGTGACGAGGACGTGGGAGGCGGCATTGAGGCGGTCGGCGAGCTGATCGAGACCGGTGGTGTCGAGTTTCGAGATCACCTGCTCGATCTCGCCGAGGATCGTCGGCAGCAGGTCGCCGGTGGCGGTCGCGGGGGAGGCCGACTCGGTCGGGCGTTCGGACATGCTCAGCTCCGTTCGTGGGTGGAGACCGGACGCCCGGCGGCGTCCAGCAGGCGGGTGACGGCGGCTACGGGATCGTCGCTACCGGTGACCGCCGACCCGATGATCACCCGCACGTCGGTGCCCGCGAGCGCGGGCAGGTCGGCGGCACCGAGGCCACCGGCGATGGCCACCAGCCGGCCCTCGGCCCACGGGCCGAGCTGGTCGAGCGGGCCGGCGCCCGAGCCCTGCGAGTCCTTGCCGACGTGGGCGGCGAGCACGACGGTGGCGGGGGTGCGGTCGGCGAGGGCCGCCCGCTGCCCGGCGTCCAGGCCCATGAGGTCGACGACCACCTCGCGGGCCCGCTCGCCGGCGACCGCGACGGCGGTGTCGATGGTGGTGGACGCCGCCAGCCCCAGCACGGTGGCCGAGCGGGCCCCCGCGTCGTAGGCCATGGTGAACTCCCACCGCGCGTCGTCGGCGGTCTTGAGGTCGGCGAGCACGGGGGTGTCGCCGGCGGCGTCCACGACCTCGCGGATGAAGGCCGCTCCGTACTGCTTGACGAGCGACGTGCCCACCTCGATCCAGTCGACCAGCGGGGCGACCGCGCGGGCGCATTCGAGTGCCCTGTCGGCGGGCAGCCGATCGAGCGCTATCTGCAACTGCATGTCTCTCCTTTCGGTGCGGGCTCGTGCGGGCCCGGTTCAGGCCTCGGCGACGACGCCGTTGCTCAGGTCCCCA
>JAJYQH010000008.1 GCA_021794705.1 Actinomycetes bacterium
CCGCCACCTCCGAGTCGATCCTCGGTGCGGGCGGCGTCATCGCCGGCGGCGGCAGCTACGCCCAGAGCTCGGTGACCCCGACGGTGTCGGCCTACATCGGCGTCGCGGGCACCGCGCAGACGATCCGCCTCACCGGCGACCTCACGGTCTCCGCGCTCTCGCACCGGGCCGAGAGCAATGCGACGGCCAAGAGCTACGGGGGCGGCGGCGTCCAGGTCGGTGTGGCGTACGCCACGGTCACCACCGCTCCCACGGTCACCGCATACCTGGCCAAGGGCGTGGACGCCGCGACCGACGGCGCGGTGAGCATCAGCGCCAAGGCCCTCAGCGACGCCAGTGGCGGCCCGCTGCCCGACTTCTACTCGGCGACGGGCACCCACCCCGTGCTGCAGCCCGACGGATCGACGGCCTACCAGGCGAACGTCGACCTCAGCAACAGCCCGACGGACCTCACCGCGAACTCCGTCTACTTCCAGTCGCATGGCCTGCAGACCGGCGACACGGTGCTGTACACCGGCACGAGCATCGGCGGCCTCACCAACCTGCGCGTCTACACGGTCATCGCCGTCGACGCCGACCACCTCGCCTTCGGTGACACCTTCGCGACCGGATCGATCGACTCCTCCGACCTGACGGGCACCTCGGGCGTCGATCCCACGCGCGACATGATCCGGTTCGCCCAGCCGCACAACTTCCACACCGGCGACCAGGTCGTCCTGTCGGGCAGCTACGGATTCGGCGGCCTCGCCGCCGGCGGCATCGCCTACGTCCGGGTCGTCGACGACTACCGGATCCAGCTCTACTCGACCCTCGCCGCCGCCCAGGCCGCCGCCGTGAGCTTCGCCCCCACCGCTGCGTCGGGCACGACGATCACCGTCGGCAACTCCTTCGCCCCTGGAGAGCGGGTCAACTACCTGGCGCCCGCGCCGGTGAGCTTCGATGCGGACTCCGTCGACGTGGGCGGGTACGACTCCAGCACGTATTCGTTCCCGACCGACACCAACGCGAACACGATCATGGTCGCTCCGGTGCTCAGCGTGAGCCACGACAGCAACGGCAACGTCAATGGGGTCACCTTCGGGCCCAACCCGTTCACCGCGGGCGAGCGCGTCCAGTACCTGGGCCAGGGGTCGACCGTCGGCGGCCTGGTGAGCGGCCACTACTACTACGTCATCGCTGTCGACCAGTACCGCATCCAGCTGGCCGCCACCCGCTACCAGGCGACGACGCACACCTACACGTACTCCTGCGGCAATTCGACCTGCACGGGCACCGACAACCCCGTCGCGATCGCCATCTCCGCCCCCTCCGGAGGCACCCAGGAGCTCGTCCCCGCGCCCCTCTCCGGGCTGGTGAGCGGCGAGACGTACGTGGCCACGGCCGTGTCGTCCAGCAGCCTCTCGCTCGCGCCGATCCTGTCCTACGACGCGTTCGGGAACGCGGTCGCGGGGTCGCCGATCACCGTGTCGGCGAACGAGACCTACACCAGCACGCGCGGCACGACGTTCACCGAGCAGGTGATCTTCGGGACCCAGACCCTGTGGGCCTCCGGGATGCACCTCGCCGCCTCTCCGTCCAGCACCCCGCCCGTCGACGCGCTGAGCATCGACCTCGGCAGCGTGTCCGCCGGCAACTACATGCTCCAGGCCCCGGCCGATCCCACCGACCCCAACGCTCAGCCCTCGTCGCTCCGCGACCTCACGCCGCCGCCGGGCGACGGCAACTCCGAGGCGTCCGCAGCCGGCGGTGGCGGCGGTGCGGTCTCGGTCAACGTCCCGACCGCCGACGCCTACAGCACACCGGTGTCCACCGCCTACCTCGCGGGCACGGTCGTGGCCGGCGGCGATGTCACGGTGTCGTCGAACGTCGTCACCGACACGACGGCCTGGGTGACGAACGGGTCGGGCGGCGTCATCGCCGTAGGCGTGGCCAACGCGTCGGTGACGATCAACTCGACGAGCACCGCGCTCGTCGGCGGTCTGGTCGGTCCCGCGGGCTCGGGCATCTCCGGCGACAGCACGTCGACCCAGGTCGACGGCAGCGGGGCGTCCATCGCCTCCGGTGGCAACGTGGCCGTGCTCGCCAGCAGCAACCACACCTCGATGGACCACTCGAACTCCTCGGGCGGCGGCCTGGTGGGCGCGTACACCGCCTCGGCCGACACCACGGTCACCGACACGACCGCGTCCGCGTTCGGCGCGAACGCCAACGTCTCCGGCGACACGGTCCGCTTCGACGCGACCTCCGGCGGCACCACCAACCTCTACACGCACGCCGTCATGGGGGCCCTGTTCGGCGGCACCGACACCAAGCCGGTCCGCAGCGTAACCTCCCGCGACGTCGTGCTGCTCGACGGGCTGGCCAACAGCCTCGGGTCGATCACCGGCCACTACGGCGTCGATGTCCGGGCACACCAGGGGGACTGGAACACCAACGTCGACGAGCACTCCGCCTGCTACTGCATCGGCCCGTCCCACCACAGCGGCAGCGACACCTACGTGTTCGACTCGCTCGTCTACGCGCACCACGGCGTCGTCGTGCACGCCGGCCCGCGCCTGATCACACAGACCTCCGGCTTCACCTACCTGACGCGCAACGCTTCCGGTCCGGCGACACCGCTCGTGTTGATCGACAACCCGAACGCCGAGAACCTGGCCCTGTACGTGCAGGGCGAGAACGCCGGTTCGCTGACCGACAAGGGCAACGCGATCGGGGACACCCAGAACCGGTTGGTCAGCTGGTACTCCGATGTCGTCGTCAACTCGGGGCCCGACCCGTACCTGCTGATCGACTCCTCCGGACACGTCGTTAAGGCAGTGAACGTGACGGTGAACGGTGTAGCAACGCCGGACGTCGGAACGGGGTACACGAGCACCATCACCGTGGGCGACATCGTCAACTCGAACAAGGGCGACATTTGGATGGCTTCGGCCGGTGGCGCGATCAGCGGGGGGACCTGCGTCGACCCCAATGCCATCTGCCCGAGTGGCAGCAATCACTACTGGGGCACGTTCACCTTCCACCAGAACTTCCGCACGGTCGCGATCCTCAACAACTCCAACCTCGACATCGTCGTGCAGAACGTCGACGTCATCGACGAGACCAGCCAGCCGCATGTCACTCTGACCACGGGGAACACCGCAGTCACGGTGAAGTTCGACCTCGTCCAGGACGTCAACCCCAGCCTGGTCGTCATCGACAACACCGGCGAGTCGACGCTCCACCTCAACGGCACCATCACGAACCCCATCGGCGAGACCGATGTCCGTGCCCTCCTGGGCGACATCCTGTCGGGCACCGCGCGAGGCGCAACCGTCTCCTCGGTCGACGCCCACACTCAGTTGATCGTCTCCAACGTCGTGCACCTCGATTCCCAGACGGCGTCCCTCGGCTCGTCGACCGCACGCGTGAACGTGGATCTGATCGCTTACCCCGGCCACTCTGTGACTTTCACCGCGACAGCGGGCAACAATGCTTATCTCGATCTGCGGACCTGGGTGCGCGACCCGTCCGTCACCGACCCGGCCACGACCGGCACTCCGCAGACGCCGTACGTCGTCACGATCGGCAGCCTCCTCGCGGGCAACAACCTTGACGTCCGGCTGCAGGCAAGCCGCTACAGCACCGCGCCAGCGCCGCTGCCAGGGGTGGCCGTCAGTGCCATCAACGGGACGGACCCAAGCGGCAATTTCTACACGTTCTACTGGCCGGACAACCCCACCTGCGCCGCCTCGCCATCCGCGTGCCAGTTCATCCCGGGAGTGGGCAGCTCCGACGATCACCCCATCGCGAGCACCTACACCTTCACCACCCTCGACTCGGGCTCGGGCACGCCGAACGGCAGCATCACCGTCGCCGCGGCCGACGACTCCGCCACTGCCACCCGGATCAACGTCATCGGCCTGGTGTCGGTGCACCAGTCCGGCAACCTCAACGTCGACACCAACGGTTTCATCACCCTCACCGAGACGGCGTCCGACAGCATCGCCACGCGGGTCGTCGTCGACCAGGCCGTCAGCCCGGTGGTGGCCGGCTTCGTCACCTTCGTCGACGTGGTCGTCCCGGTCGGGAGCATCGACATGCGGCTCGGGCTGGTGCGCTCCACCGACGACGACGTGACGCTCACCTCGCCGGCCTCCATCGTCGACGCACCGGTCGGGTCAGGGGCGCCGCCGATCACCGGCTCGCCGAGCGCCAACGTCGTCGGCGTCAACATCACCATGACCGCCGGCACCGACGGACCGGGCAGTATCGGCACCGACACCAACTTCGTCGAGATCGACTCGTCGTACGACCGCTTCGGTGTCGTCAACGCGACGGCGGCGGGGGTCATCCGCCTCACCGAAACCCCGAGCACGCCTGCGGGCAACTACGCGCGACCCGGTGACCTGCACGTCGGCACGATCAGCACCTGTGTCCGCTCGACCCTCA
>JAJYQH010000202.1 GCA_021794705.1 Actinomycetes bacterium
ACTGGCCCGGCTCGAGGCGCTGGGGTACGGCGACCTGCCGGTCGTCATCGCCAAGACGCACCTGTCGATCTCGTCCGACCCGCGACTCAAGGGCGCGCCGACCGGGTGGACCCTGCCGGTGCGCGAAGTCCGGCTGGCCGCCGGCGCGGGTTACGTCTACGCCATCTGCGGTGACATGCGGACGATGCCGGGGCTTGGCAAGCATCCGGCGGCCGAGCGGATCGACATCGACGAGCACGGGGAGATCGTCGGACTGTTCTGACCCGCAGCCTGCTCCGCCCCCGGTGTCAGAAGCGGGGGAGCGGTACCGTGAGGGAGTGCCCACGCCTCTCGTCGATCGGCTCCGGCTCCATGCCGGCGAGCCCGTCAGCGACGCGCTGAGGGACGAGATCAGCGGCCGGCTCAACGACGCCTACGTCGCGGGCGCCCTCGACGAGGGGGCCTACCGGAACCTGCTCGGACTGCTCTTCGATGCCGCGACCCTCGGCGACCTGGTGCCGGTGGCCGAGTCGCTGCCCCGCACGCCCACCTACGCCGAGCCCGCGATCGTGCGGTCGTCGGGGCCCGGCGTCCTGGCGACCACGGGGCCGGGCACGACACAGCCCGTCCCCACGGACTCCCGCGACGTCGTGCGGCGCGGGCGGGCGGCGGCCTGGACGGTCGTCGGCCTGGGCGCGGTGGTCGTCGTCCTCGTGGTGCTCGCCCTGCTGCTCGCCCTGTGAGGCCGGGTCAGCCGGCGAACACCCCGATGACCGGGTCCCACTCGGTGATGGTTCGCCGGGCGATGAACTCGGACGCCGCGAACGGGTCGCGGTCGAGCAGGTCGGCGACCCGCTCCGGATGCGGCGCCTGCATGATGAGCAGCGCCCCACCGTGTTCGGTCCCCACGAGGGGTCCCGAGGCGACCAGGTCTCCGGCCTCGGCGAGCTTGCGGAGGTAGGCCCGATGCGCCGGTCGGACGCTGTCGAGGTCCGCCCCCGGGGTGTAGTCGTACTGAACGGCGAAGTAGGTCATGCATGCACCTTAACGGGGCGGCGACCGCCCCCTCCGGCCGCAGCCGGGCGGCGTCCGGGTCGGGGCGGTGCCGATTTGGTGAGGTCCAGCCGGACAGCCTAAACTTGGCTGTCGGTCACCTGTGCCCAGGCGATTGTTCGTGCCCGCCAGCGGGCGTCGATCCTGTTCTCCAACAGATTGAGAGTTGATGGCCAAAAAAGAGGGAGCCCTAGAACTCGAAGGCACCGTCGTCGAGAGCCTGCCCAACGCGATGTTCCGCGTGGAGCTCGACAACGGCCACCGGGTCCTGGCGACGATCAGCGGCAAGATGCGTCAGCACTACATCCGCATCCTGCCATCCGACAGGGTGGTCGTCGAGCTCTCTCCCTACGACCTCACTCGCGGACGCATCGTCTACCGTCACCGGTGACCCACCGTCCGGGGATTCCCGGGCGTTTCCATCCACCAGCAGATCGGGCGCAGCTGTGCCCTGATCTTCAATGACTACGGTCACCGATCAGAGAGGTGCTCGATGAAGGTTCAGCCGAGCGTCAAGAAGATCTGCGACAAGTGCAAGGTGATCCGCCGGCACGGTCGCGTGATGGTGATCTGCGACAACCCGCGACACAAGCAGCGTCAGGGCTGACCCCCTCGCTGGCACCCCTCGGGGCGCGGCACCCGCAGGCCACCGCAGGGGCACCGGTTTCCCGGACCGCAACTGCCTGACAACTCAACACCCAGCAACACCCGTCACGGCGCCGTACGGCGCCATGGCCCGGGGTTCGGCCCCGGAACAACGTGCACGCACGGTCGTCGATCCCTCGGCGATCCCACCCCTGGACGAAGGCCAGGGCCCTGTCGGGCGCAGGCCCACCGGACGCAGCGGCGTCCGAGTGGGAGGGCACCCAAGGCGGCAGGGACGCGTCACGCCGCACACCTTCGCGGTCCACACGGGACTCCGTCGACCTGGCTGGAAACCAGGGGAGCCCGGACCGGAACACATGGAAAGGTATCCGCCTGATGGCACGTCTCATCGGTGTCGACCTGCCGCGCGAAAAGCGCCTCGAGGTCGCCCTCACCTACATCTACGGCATCGGCAAGACCCGTGCCGCTGAGACCCTCGCCGCTACTGGAATCAGTGGTGACCTCCGGGTGCACCAGCTGACCGACGACCACCTCGTCGCGCTGCGCGACCACATCGAGGCCAACTACGAAGTCGAAGGTGACCTTCGTCGCGAGGTGGCCGCCGACATCCGCCGCAAGATCGAGATCGGCACGTACCAGGGCCGCCGTCACCGGATGGGCCTGCCCGTGCGCGGACAGCGCACCCGCACCAACGCGCGCACCCGCAAGGGCAAGAAGAAGGCCGTCGCCGGCAAGAAGAAGGCGCGCTGACCCCCCGGGTGAGTGCCCACCGCTGATTCCAGGAGAGAACAACACATGGCTACTGCAAGCCGGAAGGCCACCGCGAAGACCAAGGTGCGCCGCAAGGAGAAGAAGAACGTCGTCGCCGGACAGGCGCACATCAAGAGCACGTTCAACAACACGATCATCTCGATCACCGACCCCACCGGCGCGGTGATCTCGTGGGCCTCGGCCGGCACCGTCGGTTTCAAGGGCTCCCGCAAGTCGACCCCGTTCGCCGCCCAGATGGCCGCCGAGGCCGCCGGGCGTCGCGCCATGGACCATGGCATGAAGCGCGTCGACGTGTTCGTCAAGGGCCCCGGATCGGGCCGTGAGACCGCCATCCGCTCGCTGGGCGCGGTGGGGCTCGAGGTCGGAGCGATCTCCGACGTCACCCCCGTGCCGCACAACGGCACCCGCCCGCCCAAGCGTCGTCGCGTCTGACCCGCCCGAGAACTCACGTAAAGGACTGAACAGAAGATGGCCCGTTACACCGGCCCCATGACCAGGAAGTCCCGCCGTCTCGGCACCGACCTGGTGGGCAACGACAAGTCGTTCGAGCGCCGCCCCTACCCGCCCGGCATGCACGGCCGCGGCCGCACCAAGGACTCGGAGTACTCGCTGCAGCTTCGCGAGAAGCAGAAGGCCCGCTTCGCCTACGGCGTGCTCGAGAAGCAGTTCCGCCGCTACTACGAAGAGGCGTCCCGCGTGCAGGGCAGGACGGGTGACACCCTCCTGCAGATCCTCGAGTCGCGCCTCGACAACGTGATCTACCGTGCCGGCTTCGCGAACACCCGTCGCCAGGCCCGCCAGCTCGTCGTGCACGGTCACTTCCTGGTCAACGGCCAGAAGGTGAACATCCCCAGCTACCGGGTGAGCGCCCACGACGTCATCGACGTCAAGGAGAAGTCGCTCAACCTGCACCCGCTGGTGGTGGCGCGCGAGACCCACGGCGAGCGCAACGTTCCGGCGTGGCTCGACGTGCGTCCCAGCCGGATGCGCATCCTCGTGCACCAGCTGCCGACCCGCGAGCAGATCACGCTCGACGTCAACGAGCAGATGATCGTCGAGCTCTACTCGAAGTGATCACCCTGGCCGCAGCCGCCGGCGTCCCTCAGGACCCGGCGGCGCGGCCACCCCAGACCGCCCTCCGGGAATCCCTTCCGAAGGGAGCCACACCATGTCGCACCCTCAAATAGCGGTGGGTGCGGGAAGGAAGAGCACATGCTCATCGCACAGCGTCCGACCCTGACCGAAGAGGTCGTCGGCGACTACCGGTCCCGGTTCGTCATCGAGCCGCTCGAGCCCGGCTTCGGCTACACCCTCGGCAACTCCCTGCGGCGCACCCTGCTGTCGTCGATCCCCGGCGCCTCGGTCACGAGCATCAAGATCGACGGCACGCAGCACGAGTTCTCCACCATCGACGGGGTCGTCGAGGACGTCACCGAGATCATCCTCAACCTCAAGGGCCTCGTGCTCTCGTCGGAGGAGGACGAGCCCGTCACCATGTACCTGCGCAAGTCGGGTGCGGGTGCGGTCACCGCCGCGGACATCGCGCCGCCGGCCGGTGTCGAGATCCACAACCCCGACCTGCACATCGCGACCCTCAACGAGAACGGCCGGCTCGACATGGAGCTCGTCGTCGAGCGTGGCCGCGGGTACGTGTCGGCGGCGCTCAACAACAACCCGGACGCCGAGATCGGCCGGATCCCGGTCGACTCGATCTACTCGCCGGTGCTCAAGGTGACGTACAAGGTCGAGGCCACCCGCGTCGAACAGCGCACCGACTTCGACAAGCTCATCGTCGACGTCGAGACCAAGCCGTCGATCCGTCCCCGCGACGCCGTCGCATCGGCCGGTCGCACCCTGGTGGAGCTGTTCGGCCTGGCCCGCGAGTTGAACCTGGACGCCGAGGGCGTCGAGATCGGCCCGTCGCCGGTCGACGACGCGGTCGCGGCCGACCTCGCGCTGCCGGTCGAGGACCTCAACCTCACCGTGCGCAGCTACAACTGCCTCAAGCGCG
>JAJYQH010000148.1 GCA_021794705.1 Actinomycetes bacterium
TGTCGGGTGGCTCACCCACCAGTCGGCCCTGGCGGCGCTCCGCCAGGGGCACCCGAAGCCGGTGCCCGACCCGGCCTGACCGCATCCCCGATCCTGCGAAATTCGCACCACCTGCCGCACCCCACGCCCCGGGGCCGGGGTGTGGCAGGTGGTGGACGCCGTGGCGACAGCTCGGTCGCTGGGTGGACTCCCGGCCTAGTCTTGGCCAATGGCGAACGCAGTGCGCTGGTGGGAGATGCGTCCGGCCCAGAGCAGGCAGCCGAAGACCTACGTGTGTCCCATCTGCCACGGCCCGCTACTGGCGATGGCCCCCAACACCCTGCTCTTCCCGGAGGGCGACCGGGAGCGTCGACGGCACGCGCACACGGCGTGCGTCGCGAGGCAGCGCAAGGCCGGCCTGCTGCCGACGAAGGCGGAGTGGGAGCGGAGCCTCCGCCCCGCCGGGGCCGAGCGGCGTCCGTGGTGGCGCCGACTGTTCGGCTCCCGGCGGCCCGGATAGCGCTGCCCTGGGCCCCTCAGGCCTGGAAGCCGTGGTCGCGGTAGATCCGGCGCCCCTGTTCTCCGGTGAGGAACTCCACCAGGGCGGCCGCGGCCTCGGGATGAGGGGCGTCGTGGACGACGGCGGCCGCGTACTCTCCGCGCTGGCGGGTGAGCGGCTCGAGCGGCAGGGCCTCGACCGGCTGATGAGCCGTGGCCGCGTGAAGGGCCTCGGTCTCCCACACGACCGCGGCGTCGATCCGTCCCTCGGCCAGCCAGACCGGACTCTGGCGGTGGTGGATGCTCGTCACCACCGTCTCGCCCGCGTCCCGTTTAGGACCCTCGATCGTCTCCCGCAGCGCCGCCCCGCCCTCGTCCTCCAGGGCGGCGAGCGCCAGGCGACCGATGCCTTCGGTGACCGGGTTGGGCAGGGCGAACCGGACGCCGGGGCGCGCCAGGTCGGCCAGCCGCTCGATGCGCAAGGGATTGCCGGGTGCGACGAGCAGGGTAAGGACGTTGCTCGCGTAGGTCGTCGCGTCGCCGACAAGGCCTTCCTCGCGCAGCGCGGCGAGCGCGGCGGGACTGGAGGCGATGAGGTCGGGGGTGAAGCGCACCTCCAGGGCACCGACCCTGAGGGCGCCGCTGCGGAGCTGGCCGGCGACGACCCCCGGGGGCAGGGTCTCGTAGAACACCGGCCCGTGGCCGCTCGCGGCCGAGAAGGCCCGGAAGAGGTCGGGCAGCACCATGAACTGGTTGCCCGCGAACAGCGCCCGCAGGCCGGCTCCCACGAGATCGCCGCACAGGTCCAAGGACTGGTCGAACGGCTCGGCCGAGAATTCGGTCGCGTCACGGGCGCACATACGCCCACCCCTGACGCTGCCGACGAACGAGCTGGGCGATGCCGGACGGAACGATCTGCACGCCCTCGGTCAGGTCCTCGGGCCGGATCCCCTCCCTGTCCATCGTGTTCCGGCACGCCGAGACGCGGACGCCGCGGCCAACCAGCGCCTGCAGCGACTCGCTCGAGGGGGCGCCGGCCACGACGGCGGTGATGGCCGGGCCGTGGACGACGAGTTCGACCGGGCTCCCGTCGTCGAGTGCGTCCACCAGGTTCCCCACGTTGCGGAACACGCGCGCGTGGGCGGCCGGATCGGCGTCGTCCAGATGGACGACTGTTCCCTGGCTGTCGACGCCGGAGTCATCTGGTGCGTGCGATGTCATCCCGTCTTCCTTCGCTCGGAGGTGGTGTGCGCGTCGGGGCCGGGAGGCAGGCCCGAGCGCCAGGCAGGAACCGTATACCCCTTCCGGTATGGCTCTACACCTCCGGAGGGGAGGACTCGCCCCGGATCCCTGGGACCGCGTTCGCGCTGCCAGGTCGTCGCCGTCGCCGGGCACACCGGGGCTCAGGGCCGGACCACGTCGCGCACGGTCCACAGCGCGACAACCGCCCAGACGAGGGCGAGCACGCCGGTCACGATGGCGCCCAGCCACACCAGCACGCTGGAGTCGATGGCGGACCCGAGCGCGTCGAGGGTGAGCGCGAGCGCGCCGGTCGGGAACACGAAACCCCACCATCCGGGATGGGTCGAGAGGCCGCCCAGGCGGTGCAGCCGGCCGAGTTCGATCGTGACGACCGCGAGCCACCAGGCGGCGAAACCGAGTCCGACCGCGCTGAGGGCCAGCCCGGCCCCGATGCCGCCAAACGTCGTGACCCCGTGGGACGCGGCCCCCTGCAGCAGGCGCAGGGTGGCGAGGCCCAGGACGGGGGCCGGCGCCAGCGGGATGGCCAGCGAAGGCGCCAGGGCAGCGGGCAGCGGCGCATGCAGGGCGAGCCGCATCATCAGCAGCCCGAACAGGGCGAGGAACAACAGCCCGCCGATTCCGAGGAACGCGAAGGCGACGACGCCGAGGTCGGCTGCCGCGCCGGGGAAGCGTTGCATCACGGGCTGCACCCCCAGGGGCACCAGCAGCGTCATCACCGGGGGGATCAGCCAGCCGCCGTTGACCTGCTCGACCGCGACGGTGGTGCGCAGCAGGATCGCGGTCCACGCCACGCCGTATCCGAGCGCGACCAGGACGCCGAGGACCAGCAGTGCCAGCGCGACCCCGGACGCCGCGGCGGCCGGCACGCCGAACCCGCCGGCGCGCCCCCAGGCGAGGGCGAGCACGAGGATTCCCGCGGGGAACGTCGCGAGCATCGGTCCCCGTGCGGGGTCGGCCATCTCGGCCGCCAGCGCGCGGCGGGAGCCGAGGCGGGCCAGGTAGCGGGGGGCCAGCACCAGTGCGTAGACGCTTGCCAGCAGGAGGACGGTGAACGCCGCCGCCCCGAACGCCCGTGGGGCCCAGTGGGCCGACTGCGCCGCCAGCGCCAGCGCCAGGGCGCCGGTGCCCATCACCGCCCCGAACCACGCGGGATGGGCATGGACGCCGGTCGCCGCGCGTGGAGTGGGGCCGGCCAGCGACCCCGACAGTTCAACTGTAGTTGAATCAAGCATGGTTGAACTGTAGCCTCGGAGCCGGATGACCCGATACCCGGGGTCGTATTTGCTCTGCAGGTCCATCGCGGCTCAGCGGCGTGCGTCCCTCAACGCTCGGCGGCCCACCCACATCCCCTACTCAGGAGCCTCAATGACCACCTCCGCCCCCACGTCCGATCAGATCCTCGCCGGCATGTCCGCGTCGCTGAATGGCGCCGTGCCCACCGCCGCCCGTCTGGCGGGCCGGGTCGCAGCCGACGTGCTGGCCCGGCACGTCCAGGACAGCGCCTTCGCCATGCCCAAGGACGGCAGCGGCGCGCTCTCCGACGAGACGCGCACGCTCATCTACCTGGCGGTGGCGCTGGCCACCGGCAGCCGTCCGTGCGTCGAGGCGATGACCGGCAAGGCGCGGGCCCAGGGCATCGAGGCGGCCAAACTGCTCGAGACGGTCAAGATCGCCCGCTTCGCCGAGGCCAGCCGCGTCCTCGGTGCCGCGGAGCCCCTGCTGGCCGAGCTCGACGCGCAGGGGTGAGGCGGGAGCGCGGCGGGTTCTCAATCCGCGGTCGCGACTCCGAGTTCCTCGAGGAGGGTGGTCACGCGGCGCTTGATCTCGTCGCGGATCGGGCGGACCGCCTCGACGCCCTGACCGGCCGGGTCGTCGAGGGTCCAGTCGAGGTAGCGCTTGCCGGGGTAGAAGGGGCAGGTGTCGCCGCAGCCCATGGTGATCACCACGTCGGATGCCTGAACGGCCTCGGTGGTGAGGATCTTCGGCTTCTCGGCGGAGATGTCGATGCCCTCCTCGAGCATCGCCTCGCGCACGGCCGGGTTGATCGACTCGGCGGGGGCGGATCCGGCGGAGCGCACCTCGACGGAGCCTCGGGACAGGTGGCTGGCGTAGGCAGCGGCCATCTGCGAACGGCCGGCGTTGTGCACGCAGACGAACAGCACGGACGGGCGCTGGCTGGTGTCGGTCATGGGGTGTCCCTTCGGTACGGCGGGTTCGGATGGGCTTCGGAGGGCTGGTCGATCACCTGGAGGTGCAGGGCGGTGACTCGGGCCTGCAGGTCGTCGCACGCCGCCTCGAAGGCGGAACTGGCGCTGCTGGCGACCGGGTCGGGAACCGACCAGTGCAGTCGGGGGACTCCCGGGCGCCACTGCTCGTATGCGCGGTCGCACACGACGATCACCAGGTCGTCGCCCGTGAGGGCCGCCACATCGCGGGTCGTCGGGTCGATGGGCAGGCCGCGGCGCTCTGCGACCCGGAGGGTCATCGGGTGGGGCGCGGACGCCGGCGCGGTGCCGGCGTCCACGGCGCCGATGCGACTGACCCGGCGCCAGTACGCGGCGGCGAGCTTGGACCGGGCCGAGTTGCGGGTGCACACGAAGGCCACCCGGCGCGGCGCCGGCAATGGCACCACTCCCACCCCCACCAGGGTCGACACCCCGGGACCGTCGTCGCGC
>JAJYQH010000204.1 GCA_021794705.1 Actinomycetes bacterium
TCGTCGGGACTGGACGTGGACGAGATAGCGCCGACGAATGCGGCACAGATGGCAGAGCCGGCGATCGCCACGATGTGGTCGGTGCGCAGCGGTGGGGCATTCAACATGGCGGGGGCTCGCAGGACGAAATGGGCACACGGAGACCTGAGGGCAGCGTTCAGGATCGAGGAAACTGAGCGCAGCCTACAGGTTGTGACGCGCGGTTTGCGCACCGGCCAGTGTGGGTCTCCTGGTGCGAAGGCCGATCACATAGGATGACGCCACGCTCCCGGGAGGATCTGCGATACCGATGACGGCCCACGAACACCCGAAGCTCGTGCTCCTCGTCGACGACGACGACGACGTCCGGGAGGTCACCCGGGCGTCGCTGGAGCTGATCGACGGCTTCCGGGTCGTCACGGCGTCCAGCGGTCGGGAGGCGCTACGGCAGGCTCGCGAGCACCACCCCGACGGCATCCTGCTCGACATGATGATGCCGGGCGTCGACGGGCTCGAGACCCTGGAGTGGCTCCGGGCGGACGCCGAAACGGCCGATATCAAGGTCATTCTGCTCACCGCGCGTATCGACGGGACGCCGCCCCCCGACACCATCGCCGGCATCATCCGCAAGCCGTTCGACCCCATGCGGTTGGGGGTCGAGGTGAGGCGACTGATGGGATGGGCGTCGTGAACAACGAGGCGATGGCCGGCGCGTACGCCGCGATCGCCCAGCGCGCCTGGACGACGAACCGCACCCGCGCCGCCGAACTCGACCAGTTGGTGCAGGGTTGGCGATCGACGGGGGCGCTGTCCTCACCCGAGCGGGGCAGGCTGCGCGAGCTGGCTCACACCCTGCACGGCTCCGCGGGAACCTTCGGGCACGGGGAGGTGGCGGCGGCCGCAGCAGCGCTGGAGGGGCTGCTCACGGGCGACCCCCACCCCGAGCTCGAGGCCGTGTCCCAGGTTGTGGCTCGGATCAGTCACGGCCTAGCCGACCCTCCGTCGATCTGACCGGCTACGGGCCGGCCGCCCGGACGACGAACCGTCCGCGACCCACTCACTCCGGATTGGTGTCCGTGGAGAAGTCCTTGAGGGTCAGCCGCGCCGCCGCGCGCGCCAACTCGCTCAAGAGCACGCCCATGTCCGGCTGGTGGTGACCGACCGCGAGCCGTAGCGCCGCGGCCAGGAGACTGAGTTCGTCGGCGCCCAACCGGTGGCTCGACGTCTCGAGGGCGAGAAGCCCGTTGATGCTGTCGTCGTCCCGGCCATCCCGAATCGCCTGCGCGATCTGCTGCACCCGCTCGTCGAGCAGGGCGAGGTAGTCGCACTGCGGGCAGTCGATGGGAATGGAGTCAGTCACGGGGCCGATCACTTCTGCCGGCACAGCGGCGCACGGCAGGCCCTCCGGGACATTCGGTGAGTCGAGTTGCTTGCCGGCGCCCCCGCGCGCCGGCAAGCAACTCACCCCGCACCCGCGAGTGGGCTGGGCTCAATGCATTGAGGTTCAACGATGGTCCCCCGGCCTCCGCTGGATTCGACTGTCTCCCCCATGACAGCCCCTCCTACGAACCTTCATGCCCTTGTCCCTGCCACTCGGCAGTCCCGGGTGTACGACCAATCTTGGGGCGCCCATTTGCAGAGCAAGTGGGGAGAAGCTGCAGATCTCCTCAAGATTCCGCAAAGCCCGTCTGGAGCGTGGACGCGGAAGAGAATGGCGTCCACAAGGGGGAAAGCGTTTCAGTGTTTCTGGTCGAGGTGGTGCCGGCGACGATTGCCGCTCCCGACCGCCGGAATGGCGGCCCCGTCGCCGGGGAGCGTCCGTGGCGGCGACCCCGCCACTGGACGGCCGATTCGGCGGTTCTCGGTCGATGGCGAGCTCGCCGCGCGAGCGCGCGTGGCGGCGTCCCTCGCCAACCTCGGCTCCGGGGGTGTTGGCTGGGGTATGAGGACCAGCGAGGAGGAGACATGGCCGAGGCATTCGTGACGTTCGTCCACGTCCACGTGGTGGAGGGCAGCGAGGACGCGTTCCTCGCCGCCTCCAGGAACAATGCCGAGAATTCGCGCCGGGAGCCGGGCGTCACCCGTTTCGACGTGCTCCAGCACGTCGACGATCCCACCCGGTTCGTGCTCGTCGAGGGGTACGTGTCGGAGGACGCCGTCAGCGCGCACCGGCAGACCGACCACTACGCCACCTGGCGCGCCGCGGTCGACGACATCATGGCCGAGCCGCGGCAGGCGACCCGCTATGTCACCCGCTGAGGCCGTGCAAACCGGCGACGCCGATCCAGGCGTGAGTTTCGCCCTCATCGGCTCCGGCTGGCGAGGCATGTTCTACCGCCGGGTGGCCGAGGCGCTGCCCGGGCGGTTCCGCCTTGCCGGCGTGGTGACGCGGTCGGCGGCGCGCGCGGCGGAGGTGTCCGCCCAGTGGGGAGTCTCCGCCTACCCCGACCTGACCGCCCTCCTGGACGCCGGCCGTCCCGACTTCGTCGTCCTGTCCGTTCCTCGACAGGCGACCCTGCCGTGGCTGGAGACCTTGACCGACCGGGCGCTGCCCGTCCTGTGCGAGACCCCGCCGGCCGCCGACCTCGAGGGGCTGCGCCGGGTAGCCGACCTTGTCCGGCGGGGCGCGCGGGTGCAGGTGGCCGAGCAGTACCAGTACCAGCCGCTGCACGCGGCCCGGCTCGCCATCACCGACGCGGGCCTCATCGGCGACGTCTCGATGGCGTCCCTGGCGGTGTGCCACGATTACCACGCGTTCAGCCTCATCCGCCGTCATCTGCGAGTGGGCGGCGTGCCGGCGACGATTCGGGCCACGGAGGTGCGGTCGAGCATGGAGACGGGGTTCGGCACCTCCGGACCGCGGCGGGAACGGGGGACGACCGGGGAGACCCGGGTCGTCGGCCTCGTGGACTTCGGCGGACGGCTCGCCGTCTACGACTTCGCGGGCGAGCAGTACTTCTCCTACATCCGCAGCCCACGGGTGCACCTCCGCGGCAGCATCGGCGAGGTCTGCGACCGCGAGATGCGCGTGCTCCGCGACCTCGACGAACCCACCACCCAGGAACTGCGCCGCGAGCAGACGGGCCCGGATGGCGACCTGGGCGGCGACTCGCTCCGGGGCATCTCGCTCGGTGACCGGTGGGTCTATCGCAACCCCTTTCCCGGCGCCCGGCTCTCCGACGACGAGATCGCCATTGCCACCTCGCTCGAGCGGATGGCGGGGTTCGCGCGGGGCGGCCCGGCGTTCTACGGCCTGGCGGACGCCGCACAGGATCACTACCTCTCGCTGCTTCTCCATGAGGCCGCCGCCACCGGCGAGACCAGGCGGAGCGAGCCCCAGCCGTGGGTCGAGAGCTTGCTGGACGCGGCGACGGTGGGAGGCCCGCCGCTGGCGCCGGTCGTCGAGGATTTCGGGACGAGCCGCCCCAGGATCTGACGGTTGTCCCCGGGATTCCCGCGCCGCGCTCGCGGAATTCGGCCGCAGGGCCGAGGCAGCCATTCGGCGGCAATTTCCCGGATCTCGGGAGGCCCCCGGCTCGCTGGGGATTCGTCCCGCTATTTCGGAGTCGGCGGCTCCAGCAAGACTCGCGCCGGCAGTAACTTGCTGTGGGCTAGCAGAGACGCTATCTTCTGAAGTGCTTCACCGATCGTGAGCAACTTCGGGGCTTGGGGGCGCCGGCTTGCGACGGAAAGCGAGCTACACAATCTCTTTCGGGAGAACTTCGGGGGAAGAAGTCCCTTACCGAGCGTCGGGGTGATTGCCGGTAGGGTGACGCAATTTCTAACGGGTGGGGTGTAGCCCCAGCCGTCTCAATCGGGGGTATTTGGTTCATTCCTGGGTGCGTTGCACCCAGGTGGACGTCAGTCATGCCCGAGAGTCCGTCGTTCTTCCGACTCCGCTCCGGGGCCGCTCTTCAGCGCCCCAAGTCGACGAGGATGGACATGTCCCACAGACGAAACGGGTCGGCTCTCGCCCGTGTGCTGACCAGTGCCGCGATCGCGCTGCCCGTTGTGGCGGCGGCGACCTTGGTGCAGGTGAACGCCTTCGGCGCGCCGATCGCCTCCGACAGCCTTCACTCCTATGTGTGCTCGTACGAGTACGCGAACACCGCGTGGCGCCTGCGCCAGGGGAACAACCCCGACTTCGTGAAGAACAGCACCCTGCTGGGGCTGACCGCGAACAGCCAGGGGACCGTCTCCACCGGCGAGGTGTTCCACGGCAACGGAAGCAACGACCACGGCATCATGTACGTCGTCGCCCTGGCCAACCTCACCCAGCAGCTTCCCGCCGGTCAGGCTCCGATCTGCCCCGCGAGCTCCACGCCGAGCGCCCCTGCGTCGTCGTCCGCACCCGCCTCGTCGTCGAGTGTCCCCGGCCCGCAGGTATCGCTGTCCAGCTCGGCCGGCAACCCCACCTCCGGCGCGAGCGAT
>JAJYQH010000145.1 GCA_021794705.1 Actinomycetes bacterium
CCGATCTCCCCCACCACCCGCCCCCGCCGCACCGCCGACGAACTGCGCGAACTCGCCGAGGCCGGCGAGCGCGACCTGCGCGGCGCCGACGCCTACGTCGTTGCCGCTTGGGCCGCCGAGCACTTCCGCGGCAGCCTCGCGGTCGCCTGCTCGATGGCCGACTCGGTGCTCCCGCACGTCATCAGCCGGTTCGCCCCGGGCGTCGATGTGCTGTTCCTCGAGACCGGCTACCACTTCGCCGAGACCATCGGCACCCGCGACGTCGTCGCCGCGACCCTGCCCGTGACCGTCGTCGACGTGACGCCCCGGCTGAGCGTCGCCGAGCAGGACGCCGAGTACGGCGAGCGCCTCTACGAGCGGGATCCGGCGGCCTGCTGCCGGATGCGCAAGGTCGAGCCGCTGGCTGGGGCGTTGCAGGGCTACGAGGCGTGGGTCACGGGCATCCGCCGCGAGGAGTCGCCGACCCGGGCCGACGCGCCGGTGGTGAGCTTCGACGAGCGGCACGGCCTGGTGAAGATCAATCCCCTCGTCGAGTGGGGGTTCGACGACCTCGTCAGCTACACCCGCCAGCACCAGCTGCCGGTGAACCTGCTCATGCTCGACGGCTACCCGAGCATCGGCTGCGCCCCGTGCACGCGTCCCGTCGCCCCTGGAGAAGACCTGCGGAGCGGCCGCTGGGCCGGCTTCGCCAAGACCGAATGCGGGATCCACCTGTGACCACACAACTCATCTCCCAGAGCACCGTCATCGAGGCGCCGCCCGCGCCCGTCCGGGTGGCCGCTGCGCTCCCGGCGTCCGAACCCGCCCTCACCCAGCTCGACCTGCTCGAGGCCGAGGGCATCGCGGTCATCCGCGAGATCGTCGGGGAGAGCCGGCGTCCGGTGCTGCTGTTCAGCGGCGGCAAGGACTCCGTCGTCATGCTGCACCTCGCCGCGAAGGCCTTCTGGCCGGCGCCGATCCCGTTCCCGGTGCTGCACGTCGACACCGGCCACAACTTCCCCGAGGTGCTCGCGTTCCGCGACGCCGAGGTGGCCCGGCTCGGGCTGCGGCTGCACGTGGCCCACGTGCAGGACTGGATCGACGACGGCCGGCTCGCCGAGCGCGCCGACGGCACCCGCAACCCGCTGCAGACCCTGCCGCTGCTCGACGCGATCGAGTCCGGCCGGTTCGACGCGGTCTTCGGCGGCGGACGCCGCGACGAGGAGAAGGCCCGCGCGAAGGAGCGGATCGTCAGCCTGCGCGACGAGTTCGGCCAGTGGGACCCGCGCAACCAGCGTCCGGAGCTGTGGAACCTCGTCAACGCGCGGCACCGGCCGGGTGAGCACATGCGGGTGTTCCCGCTGTCCAACTGGACCGAGCTCGACGTGTGGCGCTACATCGAGCGCGAGGCGATCGGCCTGCCGAGCCTCTACTACGCCCACGAGCGTGAGGTCTTCCGCCGGGACGGCATGTGGTACGCCGTGGGGCCGGTGTCGCAGCCGCGCGCGTCCGAGACCGTCGAGGTGCGCACGGTGCGCTACCGCACGGTCGGCGACATGAGCTGCACCGGCGCCGTCGAGTCGGACGCCGCGACGGCGGCCGACGTCGTGCTCGAGGTGGCCGCCAGCACGATCACCGAACGCGGGGCCACCCGCGGTGACGACCGGCTGAGCGAGGCCGCCATGGAGGATCGCAAGAAGGAGGGGTACTTCTGATGGCCGCACCCACCATCACCGCCGACGTCGCCGGCCATCTCGCCGCCGACCTCGCCCACGGGACGCTGCTGCGCCTGGCCACCGCCGGGTCGGTCGACGACGGCAAGTCGACCCTCGTCGGACGGCTGCTGCACGACACGAAGAACGTGCTCTCGGACCAGCTCGCCGCGGTCGAGCGGGTCAGCCGGGAGCGCGGGCTCACCGCCGCCGACCTCGCCCTGCTCACCGACGGCCTGCGCGCCGAGCGCGAGCAGGGGATCACCATCGACGTGGCCTACCGCTACTTCGCGACCGCGAGGCGGAGCTACATCCTCGCCGACTGCCCCGGGCACGTGCAGTACACCCGCAACACGGTCACCGGGTCGAGCACCGCGGACGTCGTCGTGCTGCTCACCGACGCCCGCAAGGGGGTGCTCGAGCAGACCCGGCGGCACCTCGCGGTGGCGGCGCTGCTGCGGGTGCCGCACGTCATCGTCGCCGTCAACAAGATCGACCTCGTCGACTTCTCCCGGCAGGTGTACGAGTCGGTGTCGGCCGACATCCGGCAGGTGGCCGCGGGCCTGGGCGTCGAGCACGTGCTCACGATCCCGACCTCGGCGCTCACCGGCGACAACATCGTCGAGCGCTCGGCGAACACGCCGTGGTACGACGGGCCCAGCCTGCTCGACCTGCTCGAGACCCTGCCCGTGGACGCCGCCGGCGACGAGCCGGGCTTCCGGTTCCCGGTGCAACTGGCCGTGCGCCCGCAACGGGCGGCCGTCGACCCGGCGCTCGTCGACTACCGCGGCTACGCCGGCCAGGTCGCGGCCGGCCGGGTGGCGGTCGGCGACGAGATCGTCGTCCAGCCCAGCGGGCGTCGGTCGCGCGTGGTCGGCATCGACCTCGGTGGGCGACGCCTCGCCGAGGCGCGTGCTCCGCAGTCGGTGACCCTGCGCCTCGCCGACGAGATCGACATCGCCCGGGGCGACACGATCGTCTCGCCCGACCTCGCCGTCGAGCCGGTCAAGGAGCTCTCGGCCGTGGTGTGCTGGCTGTCCGACCAGCCGCTCGCCCCGCGCGGCCGCTACCTCGTCAAGCACGGCTCGGCCTCGGTCCAGGCGATCGTCACCGCCGTCTCGTCGCGGCTCGACCTCGACAGCCTCTCGGACGTGCCGGCGTCCGGGCTCGGGCTCAACGACATCGGCCGGGTGCACCTGCGGCTGGCCTCGGCGCTGCCGGTCACCGACTACGCCGCGTCTCGCCCGGGCGGCGCGTTCCTGCTCGTCGACCCCGCCTCGGGCGGCACCCTGGCGGCCGGGATGGTGGCGTCATGACCTCCGATCTGATCGCGGGTCCCACGACGAGCCGCGGGGAGGCCGACGACCTCGGGCTCGACCTCGCCGTGCTGCTGTCGGGACGCCGGGTCGTCTGCGTCGGCGGAGGCGCGGTCACCGCGCGCCGGGTGCGCCGGTTCCTCGACGCCGGGGCGCTGGTCGAGGTGATCTCGCCGGTGGCGACCGACGAGGTGGCCGAGCTGGCGGCGTCCGGTGAGATCCGGTGGACGGCTCGCCCCTACGCGGGGCCCGCCGACCTGGCCGGGGCCTGGCTGGTGCACACGGCGACCGGCGTCCGGTCGGTCGATGCGGCGGTGGCCGCGGATGCCGAGGCCCAGCGGACGTTCTGTGTCGACGCGAGCGCTGCTGGGCGGGGGAGTGCCCACGTGCTGGCCAGCCGCCGCGTGGAGACTGCCGCGGGTCCGCTGCGGGTGGCGGTGCACGGGGGAGGCGACCCGCGACGGGCCGCGGGCGTGGCGGCGTCCGTTGCGGCCGAGGTGGCGGCCGGAGCCCACGATGTCCGGGCGCGGCGCCGCCGGGCGGGTGTCGGCTGGGTGGCGCTGGTGGGCGGCGGACCCGGCGACCCGGGGCTGCTCACCCTCGCCGGCTGGCAGGCGCTGCGCGCGGCCGACGTCGTCGTCGTCGACCGGCTCGCCCCGCGCGAGGTGCTCGCCGCCCTGCCGTCCGATGTGCGGATCATCGACGTCGGCAAGGCCCCGGGCAACCACCTCATGCGTCAGGAGGACATCACCGAGACCCTCGTCCGCGAGGCGCGCGCGGGGTGGGGCGTCGTGCGGCTCAAGGGCGGCGATCCCTACGTGCTCGGGCGGGGCGGGGAGGAGCGCGAGCGTCTGGACGCCGAGGGCATCCCGGTGCGTGTCGTCCCGGGGGTGACGAGCGCGATCGCCGGACCCGCCGCGGCGGGGATCCCGGTGACGCACCGCGGCCTCGCGGACGGCTTCACCGTGGTGAGCGCCCACGACCAGCTCGGTGCGGTGCCGCTGCGCCGGGACCACACCCTCGTGTTCCTCATGGGGGTCGCGCGGCTGGCGTCCATCGTGACGACCCTCGTCGCCGGCGGGCACGACCCCGAGACGCCCGCCGCGATCGTCGAGCGGGCGCACCGTCAGGGCCAGCGGACGACCGTGGCCCGGCTGGCCGATCTCCCGGCGGTGGCCGAGCGGGTCGGCGTCCAGAACCCCGCGGTGATCGTCGTCGGCGACGTCGTGACGGTCAGCCCCCACTGGGCGGGATGACCGGCCGGCGCCCCTGCGAAACTGACCCCACCTGCCCCACCCTGCCGTTGGAGACATGGGTGTGGCAGGTGGTGCGAATCTCGCAGGATCCGGCCGGTGGACGCCGCACCGGGCCCCCTCGCGGCTAGCCCAGGCGCG
>JAJYQH010000372.1 GCA_021794705.1 Actinomycetes bacterium
CGCCGTGAGGGACGCCGCTGTCGTCGCCGGACGCCTGGCGCGGGCCGGCCTGTTCGCCCGCACCATCTCGATCAAGCTCCGCACCGGTGACTTCGTCACGTGGACCCGGTCGCGGACGCTGTCAGGGGGCACCGACTCGGGGGAGCGCATCGGCCGGGTCGCCGTCGACCTGCTCGACGGGCTCGACCTGCACCGCGGCGTCCGTCTCCTCGGCGTCGGAGTGTCGAACTTCGTCGTGGCGGCCCAGGAGGAGTTGTTCGACGCGGGCCCGGACGCCGCCGACCACGGGCTGGTGCGGTCGACGGCCGAGCCGGAGGTGGTGCGGCGTCCGGTGGCGGGATGGCTGCCTGGGCAGGACGTCGAGCACGACGAGTGGGGACGCGGGTGGGTGTGGGGCGCCGGCCACGGCAGGGTCACCGTGAGGTTCGAGACGAGGTCGTCGGGGGTGGGGCCGGTGCGCAGCTTCGCCGAGGATGATCCGGCCCTCAAACGACCGGACGCGCTGCCCGGACTGCCGGGCAGCGCGCCGATCAACGAGGAGACCGCTCAGTGAGCGGCCGGTGTCACCCGATCCAGGCTCCCCGCCCGGTGACCAGGTCGTAGCCGGGCAGGCAGCTCGCACCGTTGTTGCTTCCCTGGGTCACATCGCGGAACGTGATCGAGGTGCCGTACACGGTGGCGGGCTTGACCGGCTGTCCGGTGATGGCGGCGCGCGCCGCCACCATCGGTGTGCTCGCCGAGGTGCCGCCGACGACGAACCATCCGCTCTGGCCGTTGTACGGCGTGCTGTCGTACACGGCCACACCGCTGTTGGGGTCGGCGTCGAGGGCGAGGTCGGGCGTCGCCCGCATCCCGCCGCAGTTCACCTGCGCGTAGCCGCCGAACCCCGCCTGGGCCGAGGTCGCCTTCTCGGAGGCGCTGCACCCGCCGCCACTCCCGGTCCACCCGTAGTCGAGGTAGCCCGTGCTGGTGTGGCCGAGCGTCGTGCCGCCGACCGAGATGACGTTGGGCGAGGCGGAGGGGTACTCGGCCCCGTAGCCGCCGTCACCTGAGGCGACGAACGCGCTGACGTTCCCGGGACCGTAGTGGACGTCGTTGGTCGACTCGCCGCTGAACTCGCCGCCGCCCCAGCTGTTGCTCACGTACAGCGCGTGCTGGTTGGCGTAGTCCTCGGCGGCGTTGAGGTCGCCGAACCCGCTCGAGTTCGCCTCGACCAGGAGGATCTTGGCTCCCGGGGCGATGGCGTGCGCCCATTGGATGTCGAGCGAGATCTCCAGGGCCCAGCGCGAGTCGGCGCTCGGAAGCGCCGTGCCACCGGTCTGGTTCACCTTGGTGAAGCAGCCGTTCCTCGTCGTGCACTGGGGCAGCCCCCACTGGGTGCTGAAGGTGGCGAGGTCCTTCTCGGCGTTGGGCGCGTCGTAGGCGTCGACGATCGCGATCGTCTGGCCCGCGCCGGCCGTCAGGCTGGTCGGGAAGTTGTAGGCCGTCTTGATGGTCGCGGGGGACAGCCCACCAATGGTCGTGCCGCTGCTCCCGGAGTGCTTGGACGACCCGCCGCTCTTCTTGGCCTGCGGAAGGATCCAGGCGTGGCACCGGACGGTGCCCTTGGCGGCCGGCCCGGGGCAGGCCGGAACGGCGGCCCACGGGGGAGGAGCCGCCGATGCCGGGCTCTCGGTGGCGAGCCCTGCCGCCGCGAGAGCCATCACCGCCCCGAGAATTGTGAGTGTGCGTTTGGTCACGATGATTCTCCGATCGTGCTGTTGGGGGATGTGCAAAACCGGTATGACAACGCGAATCATTCCGGCGCGGGATGAGTGTATCGACGGAGAATTGGAAGGAGGAGAGCAGGGTGGTACGAGACCTCAACCGCGGGTTGAGATTCTGAGTGGCGTTCAGGTTTGGATGAGAAATATGTTCTGCTGGGGCATTTCCGGCCGGTCAGACTGCGGGCGTCCGGCGTTCCCCAGGGCCATGTCAGAGGCGGGTGGCTGGGCATGACGCCGGGGACACTCGCAATTGGCGGAGCTGAAATGACGCATAATTCCGCGCTTCGCCTCATTCAGGAAGGCGCGAAGAATTCGTCCCTCGTTCAGACGCAATTCGGGGAGCGGACCCTGAAGGTTCCGCTCCCCGAATCGGCCGATGTGTGAGGCAATCAAGGGGCAGTCCGGCCGCAAATGGCTGCCCGTGCCGTCGCGTGTCAGGGCTTAGCGCCCACCCACGATCCGCGGCCGCTGCACAGGTCGAAACCGACCAGGCAGGGGGCGCCGTTGTTGCCGACGGTGATGTCCCGGTAGGTGATCGACGTGCCGTAGACGAGGGCGGCGTTGACGACCGAACCGGAGTCGGCGCTGCGGGCCGCCCACATCGGGGTGGCCGCCGAGGTGCCGCCCACGACCTCCCAGCCGCTACGTCCCTGGTACTTGGTGCTGTCGTACACCGAGACCCCCGACTGGGGGTCGGCGTCCAGGGCGACGTCGGGAGTCGCACGGTAGCCGTTGCAGCTGACGTGGGCGTAGCCGGAGAAGCCGCTCTGGGCCGTGGTTGCCTTCTCGTAGCTGCTGCAGCCGCCGCCGCCCTTCGACCATCCGGTCTCGGACGAGAAGGTGCCGTGGCTGAAGTTGAGGGTGGTGCCGCCCACCGAGATGACGTTGGGTGAGCTCGACGGATACTCCGCGGGCAGGCCCGCGTCGCCGGCGGCGACGAAGGTGCTCACTCCGGTGTGGCTGAAGTAGGCGTCGTCGCTCGTCTCCCCGGAGAATTCGCTGCCGCCCCAACTGTTGCTCACGTAGGAGGCATGGGTGTTCGCGTAGACCTCGGCGGTGGTGAGGTCGCTGAAGTTGGCCGAGTTGGCCTCGACGAGCAGGATCTTGGCCCCGGGGGCGATCGCGTGCGCCCACTCGATGTCGAGGGAGATCTCCAGCGCCCACCCGGCGTTCGCCCGCGGCAGCTTGCTGCCACCCTGCTGGTTCACCTTGGTGAAGCACCCGGTCGCCGTCGTGCAGTCGGGCAGGCCGAACTGGGTGCTGAACACCGCCAGGTCGTTGGCGGCCGTGGGGTCGTCGTAGGCGTCGACGATGGCGATGGTCTGGCCCTGGCCGGGGGTCGAACCCGTCGGGAAGGAGTAGACGTCCTTGATCGTCGCGGGGGACAGGCCGCTCGGAGTCGTCGAGGCGGCCTTGGGCAGCATCCAGGAGTGACAGCGGGCGGTGCCGGGGGCCGCCGGCCCGGGGCACACGGGCACCGCGGCCCAGGACGGGGGAGCGGCGGACGCCGGTGCCTGGTTGACGACCGCCGAGGCCGTCAGGGTCATCGCGGCACCGAGCAGGGTGAGCACACGTCTGGCCATGTGATGTCTCCGATCACAGCGTGGGGAACAGGACGTCGGAGACCCGGACGGCTGGGGGAGGGGACCGGCGTGACCTGAGTGTAAGCGGCGGTGGCTCCCGACGCGAGAGGTAGACAACCGCTGTTCCGGTCGGCGGGACGGCGTGGCGGCTCAATCGCCGGGCGGGTGCGTCGTCGAGCCCGCCGACCCCACACCGGAGCCTTCGGCGTCCGGGTCGCCGGCCACCCACCACGGGGTGGTCGTGTTGCCACCGGCCGCGTCGATCGCGTCAAGGGTGGCGTCGATCTGCTGCGCGGCGCTGCGTTCGTGCCGGAACCAGTCGAGGAGGATGAGGGCCATCATCGGCACCACGACGGGTTGGGCCGTGACCCAGAGGACGCCGCCCCAGACCTGGTTCGTCACGACCATCACGATGATCCCCGGGAGTTCGTCCAGCAGTCCGTCCGCCAGCGCCAGCACCATCCGCGGGCCCGGCGTGATCCAGGCCGGGACGAGGTCGGGCGAGAGCAACTGGAGGTTGGCGACGAAGCCGCCGAGCAGGCAGGCCAGGAGCAGCCAGGTCCAGCTCGTGTCGTCGGACAGGGCGCCGGTGAACCACGATGTGCTGAACGCCGCCACGAGCAGCGCGCCGTTGAGGGTGGCGCTCACGAGGGGGAACCCGAGGGCCAGCACGAGGGGGTTGCGCAGCCAGCCGACCCGTCGTCCCCGGGTCTCCTCCCAGAGGCGTACCGGCGCCGCGACGACGAGGCCGAAGCCGACGAGGACGTCGGCGACCGCGACGCCGATGACGCCCCAGACCGGGTCGCGGTGGCGCAGGGTCGCCGGCGTCCCCGCGAGGCACCACCAGAGCAGGGCGCAGGAGGCAAGGTAGACACCCGTGCGCCACTGCGCCCAGCCGCGGCGCCGCAGCGCGAGCAGGAGATAGGGGACGGCGAGCACGACGACCAGCGCGCTCGCCAGCAGAACCAGTCTCATCGAAGGTCCATGACTGAGTGCTCCCGTCGCCCGGTTCGTCCCAGAGTCTATGCACGCAGCGGCGGGGGCCCCCG
>JAJYQH010000273.1 GCA_021794705.1 Actinomycetes bacterium
TCTTGAGCAGCCCGTAGGTCGCGAAGCTGGCCGCGAGCACGAGCGCGATCCACGGGACGCCGCCGGCCGCCACCGTGAGGTAGAGGGCCGCCACCAGCCCGATGCCCACCGCGATCCACTGCAGCGGCCGGAGCCGCTCGCGCAGCACGAGGACGCCGAGCGCCACGGTGACGAGGGGGTTGAGGAAGTAGCCGAGGGCGGCGTCGGTCGTCCGGCCGATCCGCACCGACCACACGTAGACGCCCCAGTTCACGGCGATGACGAGGGCGGCGACGGTGACCCGGGCGGCCATCCGGCGATCGCCCAGCAGCCGCCGGATCCAGGCCCCGTCGCGCCGCCAGGTCAGCACGACGGCGCAGGTCACCAGCGTCCACACGATGCGGTGGGCGAGGATCTCAATGGCGTTGGCGGGCGCGAGGGCCGCGAAGTAGATCGGGAACAGTCCCCACAGCAGGTAGGCGACAAGGGCGGCGATGACGCCGCGCTGCGATTCGTCCTGGTGGGGTTGGCTCACCTGGTCAGCCTAGATTCCCCCGGCCGGTACGCCGAACCGGCGGCCTCGGGCGAAGACGGGCGACCGCCCGCGAGCCGGCTCCGGCAGCGAGGGAGATGGCGGAAACGCCGGTCCGCGCGAACGGGCGGTGCCATCCTTGCGACAAGGCCTCCGGGCAGCGCGAGGATCACCGGGAGGGGCACCCGTGGACACAGCCGGCTACGTCGACCTCGAGGACCGCTTCCTCGCCCACAACTACCACCCGCTCGACGTCGTCATCGCCTCGGCCGAGGGCGCCTGGGTCACCGACGTCGACGGACGCCGCTACCTCGACGCCCTCGCCGGGTACTCGGCGCTCAACTTCGGCCACCGCCATCCGCGGCTCGTCGCTGCCGCCCGGGCGCAGCTCGACCGGGTCACCCTCACCAGCCGCGCCTTCCGCAGCGACCAGCTGGGTCCGTTCGCCCGCGACCTTGCCGAGCTCACCGGCAAGCAGCGCATCCTGCCGATGAACTCCGGGGCGGAGGCGGTCGAGACCGCGCTCAAGACCGCCCGCCGGTGGGGCGAGCAGGTCAAGCGGGTGCCGGCCAACCAGAGCGAGATCCTCGTCATGGACGGCAACTTCCACGGCCGCACGACCACGATCATCAGCTTCTCCGGCGACCCCGACTCCCGCGAGGGGTTCGGGCCCTTCACCCCGGGGTTCGAGACCACCCGGTACGGCGACGTGGACGCCCTGCGGTCGGTGATCACCGAGCGCACGGTGGCGGTGCTGCTCGAGCCGATCCAGGGGGAGGCGGGGGTCGTCATCCCGCCGGACGGGTACCTGCGCGGCGTCCGGGAGCTCTGCACGGAACGCGGGGTGCTCATGATCGCCGACGAGATCCAGTCCGGCCTCGCCCGCACCGGACGCACCTTCGCCTGCGACCACGAGCAGGTCGTCCCCGACATCTACGTGCTCGGAAAGGCCCTCGGCGGGGGAATCGTCGCACTGTCGGCCATCGCGGCCGACGACGACGTCCTGGCCGTGCTGACGCCCGGCTCGCACGGGTCGACCTTCGGCGGCAACCCGCTGGCCGCCGCGATCGGTCGCGAGGTGGTCGCCATGCTCGCCACCGGCGAGTTCCAGCAGCGCGCCGCAGATCTGGGCCGGCGGCTCGGCGACGGGCTCGAGGCGCTCGTCGGCCGGGGGGTCATCGCCGTGCGGCACCGCGGCCTCTGGGCCGGCGTCGACGTCGACCCCGCCCTCATGACGGGCAAGGAGCTCTGCCGGCGGATGGCCGCGCACGGCGTGCTGGCCAAGGACACCCACGGCTCGACGATCCGGCTGGCACCGCCGATCGTCGCCACCGAGGGCGACATCGACCTCGTCGTCGAGGCCGTGGGCGCCAGTCTGATGGAACCCGCGCCGGGGCTCACCCCTCGGGCGACCAGGTGACCCTGCTGCGCGCCACCCGGTCGTGGATCGCGATCCCCCGACCGGCGAACAGCGACACGACGAGCACGAGCGGCACGAGGTAGGCGACCGCCAGCAGCGGCCACAGCCCCGCCGGCACCTGCGGTCCCGACACCTGCCAGAGCCCGACGAACGCGGCGTGCGCGAACACCCACGGGACGCCGAACTTCACCAGGTTCCGCGCCACGGCCCGACCCGGGCGGAGCCGGGCGCCGGCGGCGTCCGTGACGCTCAGGCGGAGTAGCCGCTTGCCGAAGGTGGAGCGGCGCTCGCTCGACTCCTGATAGGCCAGCACGCCGGTGACCGGCAGGATGATGAGCAGGGCGGTGAGCACGTTGGCGCCGATCGGGCCGAGCGCGCCGGTGAGTCCGCCGAGGTAGAGCGGGATGACCACCGAGCCGATGATCATCACCCACCAGAACACGAAAAAGCAGTCGAGCAGCCACGCGCCCAGCCGCAGGAGGGCGATCCGGAGCCAGCCGCCCCGCGCCGATGCCTGCATGCCGGTCAGCATAGTGGCGCCCGGACGCCGCTCAGGCGCCCAGTTCGGTGCCCTCGTTGAACCGGTGCGCGCCGATCCGCTGGCTCGTCAGCCAGAACACGACCGACAGCACCGCATACCCGGCCGCCATGCCCCAGAAGACGGCGTGGGACGCGCCGGTCACCGGGAGCACGAGGGCGCCGAACACCGCGGCCACGACGATGGCCGCGTTGAAGACCCCGTCGTAGAGGACGAAGACGCGGCCCTTGAGGTCCTCGTCGACGTGGGCCTGGACGAGGGTGTCGACGCAGATCTTGAACGACTGGGCGAACCAGCCGATGAAGAACCCGCTGATCACGAGGGCCCACGGCCGGAGGATCGACCCGGGGGCGGCCTGGACGACGGCGCTCCCGGCCAGCAGCAGCGCGGCGGTCGCGCTCATGCCGACCCACCGGGTCATCGGCGGCACCAGCGCCGCAGAGAGCACGAAGCCCAGCCCGGTCGCGGCGCCCCAGGCGCCGAAGCTCAGCAGGGCGCTGTTCACCTGGGTCTGGGCGTGGAAGTAGTTGCGGTACATGAGCATGACGGCCACCGACAGCAGGCCGAAGCCGAACCGCTGGCAGGCGATCATCACCAGGCCCAGCAGCGCGGGCGGACGCCGCCACAGGTGCCCGAACGCCGCCACCATCCCGCGTCCCACCTCGGCGACCGACCGGCCCGGGGCGATCGGCCGGTCGCTGCGGTCGGGGCCGAGAGCGGTGCGGCTGAAGCCGAGGGCGAGCACCGTCGACGCGACCCAGATCACCGAGGCGAGGGAGAAGATGATGCCGTCGGCGCGGTAGGTCGGCATGTAGTGCGAGCCGATGAGGCGGATCGCGGCGGCGGCGCCGCCGCCCAGCATGACGCCGGCGGGACCGATCATCGGCATGAGGGCCGAGGCGTTGAGGAACTCGTTGCGCGGCACGGTGTGGTGCATGCCGGCGGCCAGCCCGGCGAGCAGGAAGCGGTTGAGGCTGAGCGCCACGAGCAGCAGCAGGTAGAGCGCCGTCTGCGTGCCCGTCGTGCGATGGCCGGAACTCACGATGACCGCGATGACCACCCCGATCACGGCTCGGACGACGTCGACGACGACCGCGGACTGCCGTCGCGACCAGCGGTCGAGCAGGAGGCTCACGAAGGGGCCGAGCAGGCTGAACGGCAGCAGGGTGATGGCCAGCACGGTGACGATCGACCACGCGTTGGGCTGCGACTGGGGCGAGAAGAGGATGTAGCTCGCCATGCCCATCTGCAGGGTGCCGTCGGCGGCCTGGGTGAACACCCTCATGGCGAACAGCCGCCGGAACGCCGGGAGTGCCAGCAGTCGGCGCAGGATCGCCAGGAGATGCAAGGGTCTTCCCTTCCGGCGGGGACGCCCGGACGCCGGGCTGCGGATGGTCGGCAGTCGTTACAACCACCCTAACGGGCCCGTCTGTGCGGGGGTTGTGAGAACTAGGCTGAAGGCATGGACAACCAGCGCACCGAGGACGCACGGCGCCGTGACGAACTCGCCAAGGCGCACGCCCGGCACGAGTCGGGACAGGCCCAGCGCCTCATCGACGACTTCATCGCTCAGGCGACCGAGCAGCACATCGAGCCGGAGCCCCTGGTCGCCACCACCCACAACGGCACGCGGGTGAAGACCGACAAGCTGGGTTGGTACATCCGCAAGAACAAGTCGATCGCGGTGGGCACCGACGGCGGCTACTACATCCTCACCGTGCCGATCGCGGGCGGCCTGCTCACCCGGTTCAAGGGCGTCAAGCTCGACCCGAGCCTCCCGCCCCTCGTCGTCGGGCGCGGCGGCCGCGACGGCGAGACCGGCCCCCTGTCGGAGTTCCTCGAGCGGCGCCTCGCCGCGGGCTGAGGGGGACGCCGGCGGCGTCCCCCGAAAGTGGCACCACCTGCAGGGTCGTGGCCCGGACGG
>JAJYQH010000062.1 GCA_021794705.1 Actinomycetes bacterium
CGACGCGACCGAACTCACCGGGGTCACGGCCACCCTCGGCGGCGGCTTCTACGCGGGCATCGGCATCGGCGTCGACGTGACGATCGTGCACAAGGACACCGAGGCGCGCATCGGCACCTCCAGCAGCATCACCGCGAACGTCAACGGGTCGGCACTGGCCGACGGCGTGTACGACGGCACCGAGAGCGACAGCGGATTCACCGCCCCCACCGGCTTCCACGGGGTGGCAGTCCAGTCGACCTCCAGCGAGCACCTCTTCGGGCTCACGGCGAGCATCGGCGGCGGCATCGCGGGCATCTCCGGGTCGGTCGGCGTCCACCTCGTCACGTCCGTCACCAAGGCCTTCGTCGACTCGGGCAGCACCGTCACCACCGGGGGAGCGGTGACGGTCGCCGCCGCCGACGACCTGCGCGCCCTGACCATCGCCGTGGGCTTCGCGGGCGGCGTCGTGGGAGCCACCGGCGCCGTCGACATCGGCGTGGCCGACACGACCGTGCAGGCCTACCTGGGCGACAAGTCCTCGGTGAGTGCCACCGGGGCCGTCGAGGTGCTCGCCATGGGACGCCACCACCTCGTCACCGTCGCCGCCAGCGTCGGCGGGGGAGCGGTGGGCATCGCGGCGTCCGTGTCGGTGTGGACGGTCGGCACCGCCCCCACCGCCACCTACTCCGACACCGGCACCACCCCGCCGGCCTGGAGTTCGGCCACGAAGTACGGCAAGGGCGACGTCGTCAGCTACGGCGGCAAGACCTATGCGGCGATCAACGCCGTCGGCCCCTCGTCGACGCCGCCGAGCACCGACACCACGAACTGGAGCCTGCGCACCACCGACGCGCTCACCACCGGCGGCGCCGACAACGCCGGCCACGCCGACAGCACGACGTCGGGTACCAACACCGGAGTCAACAACTCGATCGACTCCACCCAGACCACCGACCGCGGCACGTGGGCCGGGGGCACCTCGTACGTGAAGAACGACCAGGTGCAATACACCCTCACCACCACCGGATCGGCGACCCTCTCGACCGACGGCGTCACCCTCACCTGCAGCTCCTGCACCTTCGTCACCGACGGCTTCCAGAGCGGCGACACGGTGACGGTGTCCGGGCCGTGGGGCGACGTGCAGGCCTCGATCATCGCGCTGACCGAGACGACGATGACCTTCGGCGCCGCACTGCCCGCGACCACCGGCACGGTCAGCGTCACCGTCTCCCGGACCGACTACTACCTCGCCCGGGTCGACAACTCCGCGAACCTCAGCCCGGCCACGGACACGACCGACTGGGAGCGGGTCTCGGCGAGTTCGGTCAAGCTCAACGGCTACCTGGCCGGTGGCAAGTCCTCCGCGATGACGAGCGTCACCACCGGCACGACGAGCAACGTCGCCGGCGCCCTCGCCTCGACGACCGTGCCCGACGGGATCTCCGCCTACATCGGCGGCACGGTCACCTCGGGTGCCCAGGTGCACGTGACCGCGTGGGACGACCTGAAGGTCACCGGCGTGACCGGCACGGTCGCCGGCGGCCTGGGCGCCCTCGGCGCCTCCGTCCTCGTGCTCAACGTGGGCGTGCCGGTCAACGCCGGCATCGGCAGGTTCGGCTCCATCACCGCCGGCTCCGGCAGCACCTCCGACGTCGCCGTCAGCGCCACCAGCACCGAGACCGTCAACGGCATCGCCTTCGGCGGAGGCGTCGGCGCGGTGTCCATCGGGGCCCAGGTCGTCGTCATCAACGACTCGAGCAGCCAGGCCGCGCACATCGACGGCGGCGCATCCGTCCTCGGGGCCGGTGGCGGCGTGTCGGTCGGCGCAACCGCGAACCGCTCGGTCACCGCCCTGGCCATCGGTGGCGGCATCGGCGGGGCAGCGGCGGGTGCCGCGGTTGCCGTGGCCATCGTCAGCGGCGACACGACCGCGACCGTCGGCGCCGACCCCGTCTCCGCGCCGAACGCCACGTGCGGCACCAGCGCGGCGCCGACGTGCGTGACCTTCGGCGGGCAGACCACCTCGGTGTCGGGGCTCAAGGTGTCGGCCACCGACACCACCCCGGTCGAGGCGAACTCGTACGCCGTCCAGGCCGGGCTCGCGGCGGGCATCGCCGGCTCGGTGGCGGTGGCGCAGTTCAGCGGCGTCACCCGCGCCTCCTCCGCCGCCACCGGCAGCGTCGGCAGCGGCGGGGTGACCGTGTCGGCGATCGGCAACCACGGGGACGTCACGGCCAACACCCTTGGAGTCGGCGTGGGCGGCTTCGGCGGGGTCATCTTCAGCCTCGCCCAGGCGCGCAACGGCCGCAGCACCGTCGCGCTCGTGCGGGCCGGCTCCCTGGCCACCACCGGCACCGCATCGGTGACGGCGTCCGCCACGAACAAGGCCACGGCCTCCGCGCCCGGCGGTACGGCGGGTCTCGGAGCGCTCGCGGTCATGCTCCCGTCGGCCTACATCTCCGGCGCCACCTCGGCCACGGTGAACGGCGCGATCACCGGTGCCTCGTCGGCGACGATCTCCGCGGACGCCGAGAACAGCGCCTACGCCTGGGTCGCCGTGGCGGCCGTCTCGGTGGCCGGCGGGAGCGGCGCCTACGCGGACGCGCAGGTACAGGCGAGCGCGGACATCACCGCCGGGATCGGGTCCACCGGGACCATCACCACCACCGGATCCCTGAGCATCAGCGCGTCGACCGACGGACCGGACAACAACAAGGCATACGCGAAGGCCATCGCGGGCGGCGTGGGCCTCGCGGGCAACGCCAACATCATGGTCGCCAATGCCGACGTCGCCGGCTCGGTGCACGCCTTCCTCGACGGCACGGCCACTGCCGGAGCGGGCTCCTGCACCACCAACGGTGTCGCGCACACCGGCGTCTGCGTCTCCGCCACGAGCATCGACTCCGCCGAGGCCGACAGCGTCGTCGTCAGCGGCTCGTTGGGCCTCGGGCTGGGAGTCGTCGACGAGACGGCGTCCGTCTCCGCCGGCGCGACGACCGGGGCCACCGGCGGCTCCACCGCCTCGGTGTCGTCGAGCGGCGACGTCACCTTCGACTCCTTGTCGGCCAACACCGCCAGCACAGACGCCGTCGTCGTCAGCGGAGGGACGGTCGGCGGGTCCGCCGCCGTGCCCACCGCAACCGTGGCCGGGGAGACGCGCGCCGAGTTCGACGGCACCGTCAGCTCCGCGGCCGGACTGACCGTCAAGGCCGTCGGCGTCAACACGGCGACCGCCACGGCCACGCCGGTCGCGGTCGGCCTCCTCGCCGGCGCAGGCGCGAACGCGATCGCCCTCATCGCCAGCACTGCGGACGTCACCGCGGCGGTCGGACAGGGCAGTGTGACCGTCGGTGCCGACGGCGTCTCGGTGACCGCGAACGGAACCAACACGGCGACCGCCTCGGCCAACGGCGGCGGCGGCGGTGGCGTGGCCATCACCGCGATGCTCCCCGACGCGCAGATCGAGGCGTCCGTCTCTGCCAGCTTCGACGCGGTCATGCCGGTCACCGGCGCGTCCAGCCTGAGCGTCGAGGCGATCGGTGCGAACACCGCGACGGCGACCGCGCTGGCCGTGTCGATCGGGCTCGGCGCCGGGACCGGCGTCCGCTCGCAGGCCCTGGTCGGCAGCAGCGCCACGGTCTCGGCGAGCGTCGGGGCGGACGCGGTCGTGCGGGTCGGCAGCGGCGGTGCGACCGTGTCGGCGACGGCCACTGACTCCGCCACCGCCGGTTCGCGCGGCGGGTCGGGCGGCGGTGTGGCGATCGGCGCCATGCTCGCCCGGGCCGAGTACCGCGGCGGCGCGAGCGCCCTGTTCTCCGGCACGTTCGCCGCCGGTTCCTCGCTCGCGGTGACCGCCACCGGCAACGATTCGGCGTCCAGCACGGTGCTCGTCGTCGCCATCGGCCTCGCCGCCGGCGCGGGTGCGAGCGCCTGCGCCACCGTCGGGGGACCGAACTCGATCGCGACCGGCGACTGCGGCTTCACCTCGCTCCCCGTCACCGATAACGGCACCGGCGGTGCCGTCACCGCGGCCATCACCTCCGGGGCCCAGGTCACCGCGCCGGGAGCCGCCGTGAGCGTGCACGCCACGCACACCGAGTCGGTCAGCGTGAGCAACCACGGCGGCGCCGGCGGCGCGATCGGCGTCGCCGTGCTCAACAGCTACTCCCAGATCCGGGGGACGACCACAGCCGACGTCGGCGCCGGTGTCACGATCGGAAGCGACGCGGCACGCGTGGGCTCCCTGTCCGTGCGGGCCGAGGACACCGCCACGGCCACGTCGGAGTCGATCCTCGGTGCGGGCGGCGTCATCGCCGGCGGCGGCAGCTACGCCCAGAGCTCGGTGACCCCGACGGTGTCGGCCTACATCGGCGTCGCGGGCACCGCGCAGACGATCCGCCTCACCGGC
>JAJYQH010000092.1 GCA_021794705.1 Actinomycetes bacterium
TCGCCCCACGGCCACTTCTCCCCGCGACCGGCAGTTCCTCCTCGATCGCCTCGTAATACGGCTTGAGGTCCCAGTACGCGAACGGCCAGTCCGCGCCCACCCCGTCGCGGGTGAACGTCTCGAAGTCGCTCGGGTGGAACCGCGGCGTGTACCCGGCATAGTGCACCATCGACCCGCCGACGCCCCGGCCGGAGTTGTTCGACCCCAGCGGAACGGGGTCGGAGCCCGAGATCACCCGGGGATCCGTCCAGTAGAGGTGGTGGGAGCCCGCCTCGTCACTCACCCAGTCGGTGTCGGGGTCCCAGAACGGGCCGGCGTCCATCGCCACGACCCGCCACCCGGCCCGCGCCAGGCGCTGGGTGAGGGTGGATCCCCCGGCCCCGCAGCCGACGACGACCAGATCGACCTCGTCGCTGTCGTCGAAGCGGCGCATGTCGGAGCGCAGCCGATGATTCGTGCGACTGCCGGCGGCGGGTACCAGCCAGGCGGACTCGTTGCGGCTGCGGACGCTGAGGCTCATGAGTTTCCCCTTGCCGGGTCGTCGGTGGGCTTGGCGTCGCGGACCTCGAAGGGCTCGCGGGCGTTGACCCCCCGGTTCTTGTAGCCCCGCGGGTAGGCGGGCCCGGGGAATCCGATCTCGTTCCACGCGCTCGGGTGCGAGTAGAACGCGGTGCAGGCGTACCTGGTCCACAGGCTCCAGACGTGCGTGGCGCACAGCCCGTGCCACGCGTCGCTGCCGAGGTCCTGAACCGCCTGGACCAGCGTGGCCTGCTGGTCACGGGAACAGGCGGCGAACGCCGTGTCGAACCGCGACCGCGCGTCGTCGTCCAGCGCCGCCAGCGTGTCCCGCCAGGCCTGGCTGTCCTCGGGCATGTCCTCGTACCGCCAGCCGTCGGTCTCCTGTTCGGCGAGCCGCGAGTCGATGAGGTTGACGACTGGAACCCTCGCGTCGTCCTGCTGGTTGAGCAGGAGGTCGCACAGCGCGGTCGCGATCGCCTCCTCGGCCGGGGTGAAGAAGCGGATGTCCGGCGCCATCCCGATGCGCGACAGCACCACCCCGGCCGTGACGGGGTCCCAGTGCTGGCTCTGGCTCAGGACGTCGAAGCCGGGAAAGCGGCCCTCGTAGTGCTCCTGCTCGTCGCGGCTCACTTCTCCCGCCTCAGCACCGCGGCGAGCAGACCCATCCCTCCGACCATGGTGACGAGCAGGGGTGCGAGCAGCGGGGGGCCCATCTCGATGTTGTAGCGGGCGTTGTGCCAGCCTCCCGGCTTCTGCGCGATGCCGCGGGCGTGCAGGTAGGTGCCCTGGAACCCGTTTGCGACGATCGCGGCCGACGCCAGTGGCAGTGCCGTCTTGGCCATCCGCTTGCTGAAGAAGCCGGCGATGCCCGCCGCGGCCCCGATCGGGCCCAGCGCCACCGGGATCCACATGAGCTTGTTGCCGAAGCTCGCCGAGTCGTGCTCGAAGAAGATCTCCGCGGCCGTGGTGATCGCCCCGAGCGCGGTGAGGGCCGAGAGGCTGCGCTCGAAGCGTCCCGTCTCGACGTTGCGGACCATCCGGTCGATCCCATGCACCACCGTGGGCGCGTCTGCAGTTGCTGCCATCTACGTGCGGTCCTTCCATCCTGCGGGCGCCGTCGCCCCGCTCAGTGCGGTCGGTTTCCTTGCGTGAGCGCAAGTATTGCACACGCCACCAGTGGTGGATACTGGTCGCATGTCCCCTGCTGAGGCCCCTGCGCCGGCCGTGCCGCCCGGCGACGTGGACGCCGTCATGCTCGCGCTCCAGGCGCTCGTGGGCGTCGCCGCCGAGTCCGTCGCCCAGGTCGAGGACCGCGTGACCCTGCCCCAGCTCCGCGTCCTCGTCCTCATCGCCAGCCGGGGCACGCAGAACGTCAACTCGGTGGCGCGGGCCATGGGCATCCACCCCTCCAACGCGAGCCGGGCCTGTGACCGGCTGGTGGCCGGCGGCCTGCTCGTGCGCTCGGAGTCCGCCGTCGACCGCCGCAACCTCGTCCTCGACCTCACCGACGAGGGCCGCGCGCTGGTCGCCGGACTCGTCGAGCACCGCCGCCGGGCCGTTTCCCGAGTGCTCGCCCAGGTGCCCGACACGAAGCGGCGCGTTCTGGTCCGGGCCATGAACGCCTTCGGCCGGGCGGCCGGCGAGGGTCCCGCCGGGGAGGCGTGGAAGCTCGGCTGGCACGACTGAACGACGTCGGCCACCACTCCGACCCCCGCCAAGCGTCCCGTCACGGCGTCCTCAGTTCTGGTTCGCGGCCTGGAGCGTGTCCCGCCGGTCGCCGACGAGGTCGTTCTGGATGTCCTCGAGCGAGCGGTCGCGCGTCTCCGGCACGCGGAAGGCGAAGAACAGGAACGCGACCACCGCGAGTCCGGTGTAGACGAAGAACGTCCCCTCCCGGGTGATCCAGTGCGTGACGGTGAGGAAGCTGCTGGCGACGATGAAGTTGGCCGCCCAGTTCACCATCGTCGACAACGCCATCGCCTTGCTGCGGATGCCCGTCGGGAAGATCTCCGAGATCATCAGCCAGAACACCGGGCCGAGCCCGATCGCGAACGAGGCGATGTAGAACATCAGCGCGATGAGGGCGAGGTAGGACGCGTGGTGCTGCAGCCCCGGCGACCAGAAGTAGACCCCGAGCACCGCCAGGGCGACGGTGAGACCGGCCGTGCCGATGAGCAGCAGCTTGCGGCGTCCGACGCGGTCGAGCAGCAGCACCGCCACGATCGTGAAGACGACGTTGGTCACGCCGACGAACACGGTCTGGGCGATGGACCCGCTCTTCGTCAGCCCGGTGCCCTGGAGGATCGTCGGGGCGTAGTAGATCACCGTGTTCACCCCGACGAACTGCTGGAAGAACGCCAGGCCGACCCCGACGACGAGCAACGGGCGCATGACCGGCGTGAACAGGTCGCGCACGCGACTGCTCTTCTCGCTCTCGACAGCCTCCTCCATGTCCTTGTACTCGCCGTCGACGTCGGTCTCGTCGTCATTCTCGCGAAGCCGGTCGAGCACGTCCCTCGCCTCGTCGTCGCGGCCGCGCTCGGCCAGCCAGCGGGGGGTGTGCGGGACGGTGATCATGCCGATGGCGAGCGCCAGCCCGGGGAGCACCGCGATGCCGAGCATCCACCGCCAGGTGCCGGGGACGTTCGCGAACGCGAAGTCGACGAGGTACGACAGGAGGATGCCGGACGTCACCGCCAGCTGGTTGAAGGAGACGAGGCCGCCGCGAAGGCGGGGCGGGGAGACTTCGGACACGTACATCGGCGAGACGAACGACGCCGTGCCGACCGACAGCCCCAGAAGAAACCGGAAGCCGATGAGCATGGGCACGTTCACCGACAGCGCGCACCCGATGGCCGCGATCGCGTAGACCGCGCCGCTGGCCACCTTGGTCCACTTGCGGCTGGCCAGGTCTGCCGAGTACGCGGAGATCGCCGCCCCGAGGATCGCGCCGAGGAGCAGCACCGAGACGATCCACTCCTGGGCCGTGGAACTCGCGTGCAGGTCGCCCTTGATGTACAGCAGCGCGCCCGAGATGACGCCGGTGTCGTAGCCGAACAGCAGTCCGCCGATGGCGGCGATCACCGACACCCGGATGAGCAGGGCGTTCCCGTTGTCGCGCAGATCCTTGATGAAGCCCGCCATGCTCTCTCTCCGTTCGTCGTCGTCGACGTCCCGAGCGCACGCTCGGAGCGGTCAACCGACGGGCGGAGGGGCCTGGGACACCTGTCCCATGCCCGGACGCGGTCGTCGCGAAACGTGTCCCGGTCGACGAATCTTCCTCGCATGCATCCCTGAGGAGGGGTTTCCCGTCATTCGCCGGCGGGGCGCCGCGTCGCCATCCGGGAGTCGTCCGCCGGCTCGACCCACCCGACGGACGCCTCCAGCCCCTGGCGGACCAGGGGCCCCGTCGGGTCGGGGGTCTCGGGGACGACGGTCAACGCCCCCTTGGACTCGTAGAGCAGGTAGCGCACCTGCGCGAGGTCGAAGACGCCCCGCTGGCGCAGCTGGGCGTAGACGTCGTTGTCGGTGAGCCCGCACCAGCGCAGCTCGTCGCGGCGCAGCTGCCCGTGCGCCACGAGCACCCGGACCCGGTGGTCGGCGAGCTTGCCGAGCAGGGGCCGGAAGCGGAGCAGGCTCGCGAGCTTGTGGATCACGATCAGCGTGAGCAGCGCCACGGCGCCGGTGAGGTACGACTGCGTTCCCGCGATCGCGGTGCGGCCGACGACCGCCCCCACGGCCACCGCCGTGGCGAAGTCGATGATCGTGTACTGGGCGAGCGTGCGGCGCTCGCCGATCCGCAGCCCCAGCAGCGCGGTGACATACATGAGAGCCGCCTTGGCCGCCACCGCCC
>JAJYQH010000207.1 GCA_021794705.1 Actinomycetes bacterium
CAGGGAGGATTTGGGCCGCCTTGAGGGGGTCCGGTCGTCGAGCGGCGTCCTGCCGTCGGGCGGCGTCCGGCCGTGCGGCGACGTCCGGTCGTCGAGGGGCGTCCGGGCCTTCCCCCCCGGCCGCCTGCGAAACGTGCACCGCCTGCCACACCCCGGCTCCCTGGCGCGAGGTGTGGCAGGCGGGGGAGACTTCGCAGAACCCGCGCCGCCCGGCGCTGAATCACATGGGTGTAGTTCTCCCCAGTGTGGACAACCCCTGTGGACAACCCGGACGCCGGGCGCTCAGTCCTTCACCGCGCCCCCGGTGTTGTTCATGATCTGGCGCTGGAAGACGAAGAAGATGATCGCCGCCGGCACCGTCATGAGCAGGGCCGCGCCCAGCTTGAGCGGGTACTGCGTCCCCCCGCCGAGGCCGCCGGCCGCCAACGTGGCCACACCCGTGGTCAGCGTGCGCAGGCTGGGGCTCTGGGTGGCGATGAGGAAGTGGCTGAACTCGTTCCACGACCCCTGGAAGCTCAGGATGATGATCGTCATGAGCGCCGGGCGCGCCATCGGGAGCACGATCGACCAGAAGGTGCGGAAGGTGCCGGCCCCGTCGATCCGGGCCGCCTCCTCGACCGACTCGGGGATCGACGTGAAGAAGTTGCGCATCATGAACACCCCGCCCGCGTCGACGAGCAGCGGGAGGATCATGCCCGCGAAGCTGTCGTAGATGCCGAGGTAGTTGATGACGAGGAACTTCGGGATGAGCAGCACCACGCCCGGCACCGACATCACCGCGATGAGCAGGTAGAACACGACCTCCCGCCCGCGGAAGCGGAGCCGCGCCAGCGCGTAGCCGGCGAGCGAGTCGAAGAAGACCCGTCCCAGGGTCACCGCGAGGGTGACGATGAACGAGTTGCGCACCCACAGCGGGAAGTCGGAGTTGGTGAACAGCCGCTGGTAGGCGAGGCTCGACCAGGTCTGCGGGATGAGGCTCATCGGGTTGTTCGCGGCGTCCCCCTCGGTCTTGAACGAGGTGGAGATCTGCACGAGGAACGGGAAGATGTAGATCACGGCGAGCACGATGAGCACGAGCAGCACGACGCCCGTGCCGATCCCGCCCCGGCGGCGTCGCCGCCCCGAGCCCGGGGACGCCGCCCGCGTGGCGGCCGCGGTGGTGGTGGCGGTGCTCATCAGAGGCCTCCCTGCTCGGTCTTCTCGAGGGCCATGAGGGACGCCGCCCGCTGCGCCCGGTCGCGCCGCAGGTCGCGGCGGGTCATCTTGGTCGCGTCCGCCTCACCGAGGATGAGCCGCTGCATGATCGTCATCACGATGATGATCCCGAAGAGGATGAACGCGATCGCCGCGCCCTTGCCCCAGTTGCCGCTGAAGGCGGTGTCGTAGGCCATGTAGGCCGGGGTGGTCGTCGTGTACGCCGGTCCCCCGTGGGTGCCGATCCACACCTGGTCGAAGATCTGCCAGGTGCCGATCAAACCGAGGGTGATCACCGTGTACAGGGTCGGACGCAGCAACGGGAGGGTGACGTAGCGGAACCGGGCCCAGGCGCCGGCCCCGTCGATGAGGGCCGCCTCCTCGGTCTCCTCGCCGATGTTCTGCAGGGCCGCGATGAACAGCAGCATGAACGTGCCGGAGGTGGTGAAGATCGCCATGATGATGAACGCCGACATCGCCACCGAGGGGCCGGCGAGCCACTGGTACCAGTCGATGCCGAGGAAGTTGCCGCCGGCCAGCCAGCCGGTCTCGTGCAGGTGGAACACCTTCGTGCCGAGCCCGTTCGGGTCGTTGAACCAGTCGGGCCCGCTGATCGCGAAGTACGACAGGAACTTGTTGACGACCCCCGCGCCGGAGAACAGGAACAGCCACAGCACGGTGATCGCCACCGAGCTGGTCACCGACGGGAAGTAGAAGGCCATCCGGAAGAAGTTGCGTCCCTTCATCGCCCGGCGCGACACCATCACGGCGAGGAACAGCGACAGCGCCGTCTGCAGCGGGACGACGTAGAGCACGTAGTAGAGGTTGTTGCGGACGGCGAGCCCGAAGGTCTGGGCGGTGAGACCCTGCCCGTTGAGCACCTGGGTGTAGTTCTTGCCGCCGACGAAGTGCACCTGCGCGGTGAACGGGCTCCCGGAGCCGCTCCAGTCGCTGACGCTCACCCACAGCGCCATGAGGATCGGCACGAGAAGGAACAGCCCGAGGATGATGACCACGGGCGTGACGAACAACCAACCTGCGGCACCCTGGCCCTGCGCGGTGCCGCGGTGACGGCGGATCGCGATCGCGGACACGACGAACCTTTCGTGAGTGCATCCGCCGGGGCGGATGGCGGTGGGATGGCGGGTGGCCGGCGTCCGGGGACGCCGGCCACCACGACATCGGGGGTCAGCCGTTGGAGATCGCGGCCTGGAGGTTCTTCTGCTCGGCGTCGAGGATGGTCTTCGGGTCGGTGGTCGCCAGCGACGGCAGCTTCTGGTCGAAGTCGGTGATCACCTGGGAGGCACCGGGCATCGACGGGAGGTTCTGCGCGTAGTCGGCGCCGTTGACGAAGGCCGCCATCGACGGGTTGTCCTTGATCCACTGCGCCTTGGCCGACTGCACCGACGGCATGACGCCGAAGGCCTTGGCGAAGGCGAGCTGCTGGTCGGTCGAGGTGAGGAACTGGACGAGGCTCTCCGCGCCGCCGACGTTGCCGCTCTTGGCGGTGATGCCCCAGCAGTTCGTGTACTCGAGGGTGCCCTTCTGCTTGCCCTGCGGCAGCTCGACGACCTTGTACTTCACGTTCTTGTAGTCGGTCTGCATGGCGCCGGTGATCCAGTTGCCCTCGATCGTCATGACGGCGTACTGCTTGCCGAACGCCTCACCGCCCCACCCGGCGTTGTGCAGGGTGTTCGAGTAGGCCGCCGTGCCGTCCTTGAGGAGCTTCTGCACCTCGGTGAGGCCCGCGACGTTCTCGGGGCTGTTCACCGTGGCCGTCTTGCCGTCGGAGCTCACGAGCGACCCGCCGGCCTGGGCCATGAACACGCCCACCCGCTCGATCTGCGGGCCGAAGGTGAGCGGCACCATGCCCTTGGCCTTGATCTTCTGGCCCACCGCGTCGAGCTGGTCCCACGTGGTGGGGATGTCGGCGCTGGTGAGGCCCGCCTTCTGCCACATCGTCGTGTTGATGACGAGGGCGAGGGTGGAGAAGTCCTTCGGCGCGCAGTAGAACTTGCCGTTGTAGGTGAACGCCTGCTTGAGCGGGGCGTAGAAGTCGCTCGCGTTCGACAGGGTGTCGCCGTAGGCGTACATGTTGCCGGCCTTCGCCCACGTGGCGAGGTCGGCGGGCGACGTATAGAGGACGTCGGCCGGCTTGCCGGCGGCGAAGCCCTTGGCGGCGTCCTGCTCGAGGTTGCTCGACGCGACGACGTTCGCCTGGATGCCGGACTTCTGCGACCAGGCGGCCACGGCCGTCTTCACGGCCGTCGTCTCGGCGTCGCCCGACGAGCCGATGAGCACGGTGAGGGGGGTGGTGTTGGCCGACGCGGACGCCGAGCCGGAGGCGCCGGCCGAGCTGCCGCTGCTGAAACCACTGCCGCCGCAGGCCGACAGGGCCAGGGCGGACGCGGTGCCGAGGGTGACGATCGCCGCGATGCGGTGCTTACCCATTGATTTCTCCTGATGGTGGATGTGAGACCCCGGGGTGAGCCGGGTGATCGCGGGTGCGATCGGGGGTGCCGGCCGGCGGCTGCCGGACGGCGATGCTGATCGGACTGCAGTGGCCTGCCGTTCAGAGTTCTGGTGGTTGCCGCGCGCGGGCCCTGGCGGACGCCGCGGGGGGCCCGAGGGCCTGGAGCCTGCGCACCTGGAGCGACGGCGTGAGCAGGTGGCCGTCGGCGCCGACCGGTGCGGCGGCGGGCAGGCGCTGGGGATCGGCGTCCCGGCCGGTGGCCCGGGCGACGAGCCGGTGCACGAGCATCGTCGCGACGTCCTCCACCGGCTGGGTGACGCTGGACAGCCCGATCGCGCGGACGACAGGGGTGTCGTCGAAGCCGACGATGGGCAGGGCGCCGTCGCGGTCGGGGCGGCCGCGGAACACGTCGAACGCGCCCGTGGCGAACGAGTCGCTCGCGCAGACCAGGGCGTCGCACCCGCGGTCGAGCAGGTCGAGGGCGGCGGTGCTGCCCTCGACGATCCCGTCGACCGACTGCACCCGCCACGCGTCGAGGTCGCGGACGCCGAGACGCTCGGTGACGGCGTCCGCCCAGCCCTGCAACCGGTCCTGGCCGACCCCTGGTCCGTCGGGCCAGCCGATGAAGCCGATCCGGCTGCAGCCCTGGTCGACGAGGTGCTCGGTCGCCGCGCGGGTGCCGGCCCGCCCGTCGAAGATC
>JAJYQH010000368.1 GCA_021794705.1 Actinomycetes bacterium
GCGACTGCCTGGTGCCGGTCCCCCTACGGCCCGGCCCCGGGATGCGGCGTCTCGTGGGTGAGCGCAGACGACCTCGCGGACCTGTTGAGCCGGGCGTCCCGGGCGGGGCTGGAGTGCGCGGTCCACGCGATCGGGGACGCCGCCATCGCGCAGGCGGTCGCCGCGTTCGCGGACTCGGGGGCCCGGGGGTCGGTGGAGCACGCGGAGCTCGCCACCGCGGAGGATGCCGAACAGCTCGGCCGGTTGGGACTGGTGGCCTCGGTTCAGCCCCAGCACCTGGACGACGACCGGGCGACCTGTGAGCTGTTCTGGCCGGGACGCACGGTGCTGCCGCTGGCGACCATGCGGGACGCCGGCGTCCGTCTGGCTCTGGGCTCCGACGCACCCGTCGTCCCGCTCAACCCCTGGGCGGCCATCCGGGGCGCGGTGCTGCGGGGCAGCACGACGGCGTGGCAGCCCGAGGAGTCGCTGTCGGTGCTGGACGCGCTGCGGGCGTCCACCTCAGGAGTCTGGCGGCTGGTGCCGGGGGCACTCGCCGACCTCATCCTCGTCGATGAGAACCCGTGCGAGGTCGACGTCGACCGGCTCGACGAGTTCGAGGCGGCGGCCACTCTCGTCGGCGGCCGGCTGGTGCACAGCCGGCTCTGAGCCGGGGCTAGAAGCCCAGCCGGTTCAACTGCTTGGGGTCGCGCTGCCAGTCCTTCATCACCTTGACCCGAAGGTCCAGGTGCACCGGGGTGCCGAGCAGGCGCGAGATCTGCTGGCGGGCGGCGGACCCGACCTCGCGCAGTCGTTGCCCCTTGTGCCCGATGACGATGCCCTTCTGCGAGTCGCGTTCGACGACCATCGAGGCGAAAACGTCGAGCAGGGGCCGGTCGTCGGGTCGCCCCTCGCGGAGCCTCATCTCGTCGATGGTCACCGCGATCGAGTGCGGCAGCTCGTCGCGGACACCCTCGAGGGCCGCCTCCCGGATCAGCTCGGCGACCAGTGTCTCCGTGGGCTCGTCGGTGATCTCACCCTCCGGGTAGTACGCGGGCCCCTCGGGCAGCAGCTTGACGATCTCGTCGGCGACCACACCCACCTGGTCGCCCTCGAGGGCCGAGCAGGGGACGATCGCGTCGAAGCGCAGGTCGAGCTTGTCCTCGGTCTCGGTGATCTCGACGAGATGGCGCCGCAGCCGCTCGCCCGACACCGAGTCGCTCTTGGTCGCGATCGCCACCAGCCGGGGACGCTTGGGCAGTTTCGCGATCTCGCCGAGCAGGAACTCGTCCCCGGGGCCGATGTGCTGGTTGGAGGGCAGGCAGACGCCGATGACGTCGACCTCGCTCCACGTCTCGTAGACGAGGTCGTTGAGCCGCTGGCCGAGCAGCGTCCGCGGGCGGTGCAGCCCGGGGGTGTCGATGAGCACCAGCTGGGCATCGGGACGGTGCACAATGCCGCGGATCACGTGCCGGGTGGTCTGCGGTTTCGAGGAAGTGATGGCGATCTTGCTGCCGACGAGGGCATTCGCCAGGGTCGACTTCCCGGCGTTGGGGCGCCCCACGAAGCAGGCGAAGCCGGAGCGGAACTCCGGGGCGGTCTCGGCGTCAGTCATGCTCGCTCCCCTTGGTGGCGGTGTCGGGGTCGTCGGTGTCGGTTTCTGCGGTGAGGTGGACGAGGCAGCGTCCGATCTGGTGGCGCCGCCCGGTGGTCGTCTCGGCGACGATGTGGATGCCCTCCCAGTCGATCGCGCTGCCCGGGATGGGGACCATGCTGAGCTGCTTGGCCATGAGCCCGCCGACGGTTTCCACGTCGTCGTCGTCGACGTCGAGACCGAACAGCTCTCCGAGGTCCTCCACGGGCATCCGGGCCGAGATGCGGAACAGCCCGGGTTCGATCTCCTCGGTGTGGGTGGGCTCGGCGTCGTACTCGTCGACGATCTCGCCGACGATCTCCTCGAGGATGTCCTCGATGGTGGCGAGCCCCGCGGTGCCGCCGAACTCGTCGACGACCAGCACGATGTGGTTGCGGTTGAGCTGCATCTCCCGGAGCAGCTCGTCAACCGGCTTGGAGTCGGGGGTGAACACCGGCGGCCGCATCATGTCGGCGACCACTTCGCTGCGCTCGCCCTCCGGATGGTCGTAGACCCGCCGCATGACGTCCTTGACGTAGAGCACCCCGACGATGTCGTCGAGCCCCTCGCCGATGACCGGGATGCGGCTGTAGCCGGACCGCAGCGCCAGCGACAACGCTTGTCGCAGGGTCTTCTGCTGCTGGATGAAGACGATGTCGGTCCGCGGCACCATGACCTCCTTGACCAGGGTGTCGCCGAGGTCGAAGACGGAGTGGATCATCCGGCGCTCGTCCGACTCGATCACCTCGCTCGCCTCGGCCCGGTCGACCAGCTCCCGGAGCTCGGCCTCGGACGAGAAGGGCCCGTCGGTGTAGCCCCGACCGGGCGTCAGGGCGTTGCCGAACAGGATCATGAGCTGCGGAATCGGCCCGAGCACGGTGGTGAGCGCCGACATCACGCCGGCGACGCGCGGGGCGATCCGGCCGGCCCGCTGACGTCCGAGGGTGAGCGGCGCGACCCCCCACCCGATGTAGCGGACGACGACCATCGCGGCGATCGCAATGAGGAGCCGCTCCCACGTCGCGCTCACGCTGGTGAAGACCACCAGAGCCACGAGCACGGTGGTGGCCACCTCGCAGAGCGTTCGCACCAGCAGCGACGTGTTGAGGTAGGGAGCAGGATCCTCCGACATGGTGCGCAGCCGCTCGCCACCCCGGACGCCGGTCTCCGCGAGATGCTCGGCGCGGGCCCGGGAGGTGGCAGCGAGAGCGGCCTCGGACATGGCGAGCACGAAGGCGATGACCGCCGTGACCAGGGCCACGGCGAGTTCGATCCATCGGGCTTCGGGCACGGGTCACCAGACGCTTTCGTCGCTTGCGGGCATGGCGGCCGGGTGGTGGGACACGGAACCGCCGGGACGGGGGGTTGCCGACGATTCTAGGCGTCGGCGCTCGTCCGCGGGTGTCAGCTGCGAACCCGCGCCGTCTCCCAATCGGCGATCAGCCGGTCGTTGAGGCCGAACATCACGGCCTTCTCGTCGGCTTCGGCGTGATCGTGGCCCAGTAGGTGCAGCAGGCCGTGCACCAGCAGGTACTGGGCCTCCTCGTCGGGACGCCGACCGTTGTCGGGGGCCTGCTCGGCGATGATCTGGGGGCACAGCACGATGTCGCCGAGGTGGCCGAGCGGCGGCTCGTCGTCGGGATCGGGCTCACGCAGCTCGTCCATGGGAAAGCTCATGACGTCGGTCGGCCCGGGAAGGCCCATGTGCTTCTCGTGCAGCGCGGTCATCGTGTCGGGATCGACGAGGACGATCGACAGGTCGGCCTGGGGATGGATGCGCAGCGCCGTGAGCGCGAAGCGGGCGAGTTGCACGAGCGCGAGCTCGTCGACCTCGACGCCGGACTCGTTGTTGAGGTCGATCATCGCCCGTCGCCTCGGCGCTCTCGCCGGGGAAGCCCCGACGGCGGGGCGACGGCCGCCTCGTAGCGGTCGTAGGCCGCGACGATCCGCCCGACCAGCTTGTGCCGCACCACGTCATGGCTGGTGAGGGTGCAGAAAGCGATGTCGTCGACGCCGTCGAGGATGCCCTGCACCGCCCGCAGGCCGCTGAGCTGCCCCCCGGGGAGGTCGATCTGAGTGATGTCGCCCGTCACGACCACCTTCGAGCCGAAACCCAAGCGGGTGAGGAACATCTTCATCTGTTCCATCGACGTGTTCTGCGCCTCGTCGAGGATGATGAATGCGTCGTTGAGGGTGCGGCCACGCATGTAGGCCAGCGGCGCGACCTCGATGGTGCCGGCGGTGAGCAGCTTCGGAACCGAGTCGGGGTCAACCATGTCGTGCAGGGCGTCGTAGAGCGGACGCAGGTACGGGTCGATCTTGTCGTTGAGGGTGCCGGGCAGGAAGCCGAGCCGCTCCCCCGCCTCGATCGCGGGACGGGTGAGGATGATCCGGTTGACCACCTTGGCCTGCAGGGCCTGCACCGCCTTCGCCATCGCCAGGTAGGTCTTGCCGGTTCCGGCCGGCCCGATGCCGAACACCACCGTGTGCGCGTCGATGGCGTCGACATACCGCTTCTGGTTGAGCGTCTTGGGCCGGATCGTGCGGCCCCGGCTGGACAGAATGTTGTGGGTGAGCACCTCGGCGGGTCGCACGTCGGGGCTCGCCGCGCTCATCGTGACGATCCGCTCGACGGTCTCGGCCGTCAGTCCCTGGCCCGTGCGCAGCACCGTGATCATCTCGGTGAGCACCTCGGTGGCGTGCGACACGTCCGCGGTCGTGCCGTCGACCGTGATCTCG
>JAJYQH010000110.1 GCA_021794705.1 Actinomycetes bacterium
CGGCGGCCTGGATGCGCTCGGCCTCGATCTGGTGGCGCGCCTGATCGAGCAGTCGCGCGGCCTCCTCGGTCGCGCGTTCGCGCTGCTCGACGAGGAACTGCGCGGCCTGGGCCTTGGCGTCCTCGCGGATCTTGGCCGCCTCCTCCCGAGCGGTCTCGAGCTGGGCCCGGTAACTGGCCAGGGCCGCCTCGGCCTCGGCCTGTGCCTTCTCGGCCCGCTCGATTCCGCCCTGGATCTGGTCGGCGCGCTCGACGTACATCTGCTCGAACATCGGCACGACCTTGGCCCGCAGGACCAGCCACACCACGACCATGAGCAGGAAGCCCATGATGAATTCGGACGGGTACTCCGGCAGCAGTGGGCCGAGGTCGATCATCGGCGTCATGAGAGGACCCGAGCCGATCACTTGATGACGAAGGCGAACGCGAGCGCCAGGATGAACAGCGCCTCAACGATGGCCATACCGATCCAGGCGGTGCCCATCATGAGACCGCGGGCCTCGGGCTGCCGGGCGGTGCCCTGAATCACGGAGGCGAAGATGAGGCCGACGCCGATACCGGAGCCGATGGCGGCCAGGCCGGCACCGATCATGTTGACCGAGCCGTTGATAACCAAGGGGGTCATTGGGTTTCCTTTCGGTTGTTCCTTCGAACCGGTGTGGTTGGTTGAAGCGGTGGGGTGTGGGGGCGCCGCTCAGTGCTCGTCGGCGATCGACGACGCGACGTACTGCGCCGTCAGGACGGTGAAGATGTAGGCCTGCAGGGTGGCCACCAGCAGTTCGAGGGCGAAGATCGCGAAGCTGAAGATCAGCGAGACCAGGCCGGCGACGTGGTAGAAGGGCTGCGAGCCGTGGAGCAGCAGGTACGACCCGCCGACGACGAACACGAGCACGACGAGGTGCCCGGCGAACATGTTGCCGAACAACCGCAGGCCCAGGGTGAGCGGGCGGATGAGGATATTGGACATGAACTCGATCGGCGTCACCAGGATGTACAGCGGCGCGGGGACGCCGGCCGGGAACAGCGACCGTTTGAGGTAGCCGCCGAGCCCGTGGCGCTGGATGCCCGCCCCGTTGTAGACGAGCCACGCCATGACCGCGAGGGCCCAGGCGTAGCCGATGTTCGCCATCGTCGGGAACATCGTGATGAAGAAGATCTCGTAGATGTTGTTGACGAAGATGAACGAGAACAACCCGAGCAGGTAGGGCACGTACTTGCGGAAGTCGTGCCCCAGCGCGTCGCGGGCGACCCCGTTGCGGATGAACTCGTAGAAGTACTCGAAGACGAACTGGCGCTTCGTGGGCACCGTCTTGAGCTGCCGGGACGCCCACAGCCAGAAGACGATGACGATGATCGCCGCGGACACGGCCTGCAGCAGCGGCCGGTTCAGCCAGCCGGGACCGCCGTAGACGCCGCCGAACTGGAAGTTGTGGAGGCTCGGGGGCTCGTAGCTCGCGCCCTCCATGGGGATCAGTGGTGACACGCGACCTCCTGCGACCAGTTCACTGTTGGCCTCCGAACCGTTTGATGATCAGGTAGATGCTCATCGCCATGCCGACGATGAGCCCCACCGGGATGCCCCACGCCTGGTGCCAGATCCGGTCGATCAGCCAACCGAGACCACCGTAGAAGGCGATTCCGGCGATGAGGTAGCTGAGGACACGCATGGCGCCGTCGGTGGGGTCGGCCGAGGCCGAAGTACTACGCCGATCCGGCTGGTCGCGCGCTGACTTGCGCATCTGACCGGCGTCGACGCGGCCACTGTCCTTGTGGTCGATCATGGCGAGCCTGACTCTAGCAGGGCGGGAGGGCCGGGTCATCTCGGTCGTCGTGCCGCTGGACCCCGCCGCCCGGCCCTGTCACCGCCGGTTCGTCGAACACCGGGATGCGCAGCCGCCGGTAGGTCGCCAGCACCCCTGCCAGCCAGCCCAGGGTGACCGCCGTGGCGCCCGCGACAACGCCCCACGGACGGATCACGGGATAGTGGTCGGCCACCGCCAGCCAGATGGCGAGCGCCGCGCCGAGCGCCGCGACCCGCATCCCGAAGCCCGCGAGCGTCCCGGCCATGCCGAGCAGGTCGGCCCGACGCACGAGCAGCATCTGGAGGTACTGCCCGGCGATGAGCAGCACGCTCACGGTGAGGCCGGCGAGCACCGTCGTGAGCATGACATCGGAGCCGGCGACCAGCTCCCCCACGACCGCCGCGAGCACGAGGGCGCCGTGGGAGGCGAGGATGCCGCCGCGCATCATCACCGGCGCCTGCCCGATGAGCGACCCGGGCGCCGGGGCGGGGACCGGCGTGGGGTCCGGCGTCCCGAAGGTTGGCTGCTGCACCGCGCCACGGTACCAAGCGGCGTCCCCGCCCGGCGCCACGCGGACGCTGCCGGGCTCAGTCCACCGGGTCGTCGCCGTGGTCGGCTGCGGCGGGAGCGGTCCGGACCCGCACCGGCCCCGAGCGGGAGAAGGTGAGCCACACGGCGACGACGAGCGCGACGAGCACGAGCGCTGCGACCCACCAGGTGCCGACGAGGCCGATGAGGGTGGCACCGAAGGCGACGATGCCGGCCCACAGGTACATGAGCAGTACCGCGTGCACCTGGGAGTGCCCGCGCTGCATGAGGCGGTGGTGCAGGTGCTGCTTGTCGGCGACGAACCACCACGTGCCGGCCATGGTGCGGCGGGTGTAGGCGAGCACGAGGTCGAGCAGGGGCAGGGCGAGCGCCGCGAGCGGCAACAGGATCGGCAGGTAGTAGGCGATGAGGCGCCGGCCGGCGGTGTGCAGCGCGGAGGAGTCGAACTGCCCGGTGAGCGAGATCGTCGAGACGGCCATGAGCAGGCCGAGCAGCATGGCCCCGGAGTCGCCCATGAACATCCGCGCCGGGTGGAAGTTGTGCGGCAGGAACCCGATGGCGATCCCGCTCACGGCGATGGTGACGAGGCTCGCGGTGGTCGCGAGCACGAGGTTCTGCTGCACGGCGAGCAGATAGGTGTAGCTGAAGAACGCGAGCGCGCCGATCGCCACGACGCCCGAGGCGAGCCCGTCGAGGCCGTCGACGAAGTTGATGGCGTTGGTGCAGACGAGGATGAAGATCAAGGTGATGAGGATCGACGTCGCCGTGTCGAGCGCGATGATCCGGTTGGGCAGGGCGATCCAGTAGGTGCGGACGCCGTTGAGCACGACCACCCCGGCCGCGAGCACCTGCCCGGCGGCCTTGGCCATCGCGGACAGTTCGATGAGGTCGTCGACGACGCCGACGGCGCAGATCACGGCGCCGCCGGTGAGGATCGCGACCGAGTCGCTGGTGACCACCGAGTGCTTGCCGAGGAACGGCAGGTGCGCCGCGAGCAGGGTGGCGGCCGCGTACCCCCCCAGCATGGCCAGGCCCCCGAAGTACGGGATCGGCACCGCGTGGACGTCCCGCTCGCGCACCCGGGCGACCGCACCCACCCGCAGCGCGATGCGGCGGAACACGCCTCCCAGCAGGTAGGTGGTCATCGCCGCGACGAGCAGCACCAGGAGGTATTCGCGCATCAGCCCTCAGCGACGTCCTCGGTCGCCGGCTCGGCGTCGGATTCCGCGTGCCGGGCGGCGACGTCGGCCCCGTCGTCGGGGACGCCGTCGGCCTCGCCGGCTCCGGGGATCTCGTCCGGTTCGGTGCCGGTGGTGTCCCCCGACTGCTCCTCGACGGCGTGCCGGGGCACGGCGTTGGTGACGAGGGGCGCCACGTCGCTGATCGTTTCGAAGCTGATGACGCCCTCGCGCAGCACGACGCCCGCCGGGTCCGAGACGAACTCGACGATGGTGGAGGCGACCGGCCCGGGGGTGGGTCCGGCGTCCAGGTAGACGCTGACGGAGTCGCCCAGCTGCTCGATCGCTTCGTCGACGGTGGTGGCCGACGGGTGCCCGGACGCGTTGGCGCTGCTCACCGCGAGTGGACCGGTGCGCCGCAGCAGTGACCGGGCGGCGTCGTGGTCGGGCACGCGCAGGGCGATCGTGCCCCCGGTCTCGCCGAGGTCGATGCGCAGGCTCGACTGCATCTCGACGACGAGGGTGAGTGCGCCCGGCCAGAACTTGTCCGCGAGCCGGCGGGCGAACGTGCTCACGTTGACCCCCAGCGCGTCGAGCATGCCGGGCTCGGAGATGAGGACAGGCGGGGGCATGTCGCGGCCCCGACCCTTGGCGTCGAGCAGCCGCTGCACGGCGTCCGCGGAGAACGCGTTGGCGCCGATGCCGTAGACGGTGTCGGTGGGCAGGACGATGCACTCCCCCGCTGCCACGGCCTCGCGGGCCGCCTCGATGGCCGCGTCGGGCTCGGTGAGCAGGTCGTACCGGCGGTACGGACGACGGGG
>JAJYQH010000058.1 GCA_021794705.1 Actinomycetes bacterium
GACGAGCCCACCGGCAACCTCGACTCGGTCGCCACCCGCGACGTGCTCGGGCTGCTGGACGACCTGCATGCGGCCGGTCGCACGATCGTGCTCATCACCCACGAGCACGACGTGGCCGAGCGGGCCGGACGCCGGCTGGCCGTGAGCGACGGGCTGCTGGCTCCCGGACCGGAGCAGCTGGCCACGCAAGCACCGGGGGTCGGGGCATGAACGGACTGGAGACCCTGCGCACCGCCATCAGCGCGATCCTGTCGCGCAAGCTGCGGTCGGGCCTCACCATGCTCGGCATCCTCATCGGGGTGGCCGCGGTCATGCTCACCGTCGGCCTCGGGCAGGGTGCCCAGCAGACGGTGACCGCCGAGATCAATTCGCTGGGGTCGAACCTGCTCGTCGTCACGCCCGGAAGCACGACGTCCGCCAACGGCATCCGCGGCGGGTTCGGCAGCGCGACCACCCTCACCCTCGCGGACGCCGACCTGCTCGCCAACACCTCCAACTGCCCCGACGTCGCCGCGGTGGCCCCGATCATGTCGTCGTCGCAGTCGGTGACGAGTTCGACGTCGAACTGGACCACCACCGTGGTGGGCACGACGCCCGGGTGGCTCCCGGTGCGCGCGCGGACGGTCACCTCCGGCCGGTACTTCTCCACCCAGGAGGCGGCGAGTGGCGCCCCGGTCGCCGTCATCGGGAGCACGACGGCGTCCCAGCTGTTCAGCGGCTCGCCGATCGGCCAGTCGGTGACGATCAACGGCACGGTGTTCACCGTCATCGGCGAGCTCAACACGGCTGGGTCGTCGATCGCCGGCGATCAGGACGACACCATCCTCATCCCGATCTCCACCTTCGCCCAGCGGATCGCGTCCAGTTCGCAGGCCGCCAGCGTCTCGTCCATCTACCTCGAGGCGGCCGGGCAGAGCACCTTGTCCGCCGCCTACCAGGAGGCCCAGCAGGCGCTCGACACCGCCCACGGCACCACGTCGGCGTCCGCGGACTTCAGCATCGCCAGCCAGGCCTCTCTCGTGCAGACCGCCACCTCGACCACCCGCACCCTCACGGTGCTGCTCGGCGGTATCGCCGCGATCTCCCTCCTCGTCGGCGGCATCGGTGTGATGAACATCATGCTGGTGTCGGTCACCGAACGGATCCGCGAGATCGGGCTGCGCAAGGCCCTCGGGGCGGCGCCGGCGGTCATCCTGCGCCAGTTCCTCACCGAGGCCAGCCTGCTCGGCCTCATCGGCGGGGCGCTCGGCGTGGCGGTCGGGATCGCCGGCGCCCGGCTGCTGCCCGGCCTCATCGGGCAGCCGGTGTCGGTCTCCCTCCTCGCCACCCTCGGCGCCCTCGTCGTCTCGTTGCTCATCGGAATCATCGCGGGCGTCTACCCGGCCTCCCGGGCCGCGCGCCTCGCCCCCATCGACGCCCTGCGAATGGAGTGAACGCCATGTCCCGTCCCTCGCCCAGCCGTCCCGCCCGGGCCACCGCTGTGGTGGCCGCCTCCGCCGGCCTCCTGCTGCTGCTCGCCGCATGCGGGGGCGGCACGTCCACCAGCGCGGCGGCGCCACGGACGAGTTCGGGCCCGGCGACCGGCACCCGCGCCTCCGGCGGCTTCGGCTTCGGCGGGACGCCGGCCGTCACCGGCCTCATCGCGGCGTGGTCGAACCACACGATGCAGGTGCAGGGCGCCACGTCGCAGACCGCGGTCTCGGTGACGTCGTCGACCCGGATCACCCGGGAGTCGGCGACGACAGCGAAGGCGGTGACCGTCGGGTCGTGCGTCACCGTCCGCGACGGCTCGGTCCGGCCGCTGAGCGGCGGGTCGGGCGCGCCGAGCGCGGCCCCCACCACCCCGACGGCGTCCAGCGGGTCGATCACCGCCACCAGCGTCGTCGTCCGCCCGGCAGTCAACGGACGCTGCACGGTGGGGAGCGCCGCTCCGTCGGGGAGCTTCACCCCTCGTGCCCGGCCCTCCGGGGTCCCGTCGACATTCCCCTCGGGCGGCCGGTTCCGGGCCGGGTTCGGCGCCACCGGCCAGGTCACCTCGCTCACCTCGTCCGGCTTCGTCGTCCGGGAGACCCGGGCGGGCGGTACCGCGTCGGTGAGCGTCGTGACCACCTCCGCGACGAGTTACACCACGACGTCCACTACCGACGCGGCCGCGATCCGGACCGGCGAGTGCGCCACCGCCCTGGGGAAGACCGACAGCACCGGGGCGATGACGGCGGCCTCGGTGGTGCTCAGCGCACCGGTCAACGGCAGCTGCACGGCGTCCGGCTTCGGCGGGAGGTTCCAGCGCAATGGCTGACAGGGGGAGCCTCACGCGCCGCCGGACGGTCACCGTCGCGGCGACAGTCGCCGCGCTGGCGCTCATCGGGGCGGTCGCATACGGCTACGCCATGCCCTCCACCGGCGTGGCGGCGTCCTACCGCACCGTGAGCCCGACCCGCGGCGACGTGCAGCAGGCGATCACGACGACCGGAACCCTCACCCCGGTCTCGCAGGTGCTGGCGAGCTTCCCGACCTCCGGACGGATCACGGCGGTGCTCGTGCACGCCGGGCAGCGGGTGACCGTGGGCCAGAAGCTCGCGACGATGGACGCGACCCCCCTGGAGGCCGCGGTCCTCAACGCCCAGGCCACGGTCGCCCAGGACGAGGTGGCCATCGAGACCGACACCACCGCCATCGCCACCGGCTCGACCACCAGCGCGTCCGTCCAGTCCGGCGGCGCACCAACCCTCGCCGCGCCCACCACGAAGCCGAGCGTCACGGCGTCCCCGGCGGCTCCTCGATCCTCGGCGAGTCCGTCCCGCCAGGGCGGCGCTCCCGCCGGGTCCGGCGGTGGCGGGTCGTCGGCCCTCCTGGCCGCCGTCACGTCGGCGCAACAGCTGGCCGACCAGGCCTGTTCCCGGGTGCTGACCGGTCTCGCCTTCGGCGGCGGCGGAGCTCGGAACGCCTCCGCGCCGCTGCCCGGCACGGCCGCCCCGACCCCCTCCGGTGCCGGATCCTCGACCGCCTCCCCGTCGGCCTCGAGCCCGTCGGCGAGCGTGAGTGCATCCTCGAGCGGGACGCCGTCGAGCACGGCGGGTTCGAGCACGCCCACCCCGACCGCGGCCGGCTCCTCCGCGATGCCCACCTCCGCGGCGCCCACGTCCGCGGCGCCCACGTCTTCCAGCGCCCCGTCGAGCCCCCGGGCCTCCGCCACGCCCTCGTTCTCGAGGTCCGCCGGTGGTCAGCCCTCCACGGGGGGGACCCCGAGCCAGCAGGAGTTGAGCGCCTGTCTCACCAGCCTGTCGCACCTCGCCGCCGCCGAGCGCGGAGCCGCCCGCGCGCTGCAGGGCTCCCTCACCTCCCAGGGCACCGCGACCGGCAGGACGACGACGAGCTCGACGTCACGCACCACGGTCACCTCCTCGGCCGCTCGGACGCCGACGAGCACGTCATCGGCAGCGCGGTCGTCCACGACCGGCTCCGGCACCTCGCTCGGAACCGGCTCGGGTGGATCCCGAGCCGGGGGAGCAGCCGGCGGCGGCTCGCTCACCCCGGCGGCGCAGTTGCTGCAGGACCAGGGCCAGCTGGCCTCCGACCAGCAGACGCTCTCGCAGGCCCAGCAGCACCTGGACGCCGCGACGCTCACCGCCCCGATCGCCGGGGTCGTCGGCCAGGTCTCCCTCACCGAGGGGGCCACGGCCCCGACCACCCAGGGCGTGACCATCATCGGCCCCGGCGCCGCCACCGTCGCCACGACCATCGCCCTCGCGCAGATGCCGAAGGTCGCCCTCGGCGACACCGTCCAGGTCGACCCGGTGGGCTCCACGACGTCCCTGTCCGGCACGGTCACCACCATCGGTGTCCTGCCCGCCTCCACGTCGGGATCGACGCCCACCTACCCGCTCACGGTCACCATCGACACCGGTGCCGAGGGCCTTCCCAGTGGCGACGTCACCCGGGTGTCGATCGTCACCGCCGCGGTGAAGGACGCCCTCACGGTCCCCGAATCCGCCCTCGTCGCCACCGGGCAGGGCGCCGGCACTGTCACCCTGCTCGAAGGAGGCTCGACGAGCACGGTGACGGTGAGCACCGGTGCGATCGGCAGCGGCCGCGTGCAGATCCTCTCCGGCCTGTCGCCCACCGCCGACGTCGTCATCGCCAACCTCAGCGAGCCGTTGCCGAGCAACACCGGCTTCGCGGCGCGGGCCGGGGCGGCCGTGGGCGGAATCGCCCGACAGGTGCGCGGCTGAGGCGGGGACGCCGGACATCGCGAGGACCGGCCCCGCCGCCGCCCAGTAGGCTGGGCCGGTCATGAGCCAGCCGTCCCTCCCTGCCCCGGCGCCCGGCCAGGGCGACTCCGCT
>JAJYQH010000196.1 GCA_021794705.1 Actinomycetes bacterium
CCCGCGCTGCTCGACGAGGCGTGGACGCCGGCGGTCCGCGCCCTGCGGGAGGTGCTGGCCGGCGTCCCGCTCGTCGTCGGCGGGCACTCCGCCGGTGCCCGGGTCGCCTGCCGCACCGCGGACGCCGCGGGGGCGGCCGGCGTCCTCGCGCTCTCGTTTCCGCTCCACCCGCCGGGTCGGCCGTCGTCCAGCAGGCTGCCCGAACTGCTCGCGCCCGGCGTGCCGGTGCTCGTCGTCCAGGGCGAGCGCGACCCGTTCGGCTCGGCGTCCGAGGTGCGGCTCGCGCTCGAGGACGCCGGACGCGGCCGGCCCGCGGCCATCGAGGTGGTCGAGGTCCCGGCGGCCGGCCACGATCTGCTGCCGCGCCGGGCGAGCGGGGTGGACGCGGCGGCGTGGTGGGAGGCGCGTTCGACGGCGATCTCGGACTGGATCGGCGGAATAGCAGCGGGCCTGCCCTCGTTGTGATCGTCGTGATGGCACTGCTCGACGCGACCCGACCACCCGTCCCGGAGCCGGCCCCCGGCCTCCCGGCTCCGGTGTGCTCGGATGCGGGGCATGCGGAGCGGGCGCTAGCCTGGCTGGCGATGACTCCTTTGACAGACCGTCCGGACCGGGACGGCTCGGCCGGGCACGGCGGGGCGTCCAGCGTGCCCGCCACCGACGCCGCCGACATCGACCCCGCCACCGAGAGCCACGAGGACCGGGTGGCGCGGTTCGAGAGCGACGCCATGGGCTACCTCGACCAGCTGTACGGCGCGGCGCTGCGGATGACCCGCAACCCGGCCGACGCCGAAGACCTGGTGCAGGAGACCTACACCAAGGCGTTCGCGAGCTTCCACCAGTACACGCCGGGCACCAACCTCAAGGCCTGGCTCTACCGGATCCTCACCAACACCTACATCAACCAGTACCGGAAGGCGCAGCGCCAGCCGAAGATCAGCGGTGAGGGCGAGCAGATCGAAGACTGGCAGCTGGCCCGCGCCGAATCCCACGACTCCACCGGCCTGCGCTCGGCCGAGATGGAGGCCCTCGACAACATGCCCGACTCGGTGGTCGTCGACGCCCTGAGCCGGCTGTCGCCCGACTTCCGGGAGGCGGTCTACCTCGCCGACGTCGACGGCTTCTCCTACAAGGAGATCGCCGAGATCATGGGCACGCCGATCGGCACGGTGATGTCGAGGCTCAATCGTGGACGCGGCCAGCTGCGGGCGATGCTCGGCGACTACGCGGCGTCCCGGGGAATCGGGGTGAAAGCATGAGTTCCGCGGCCGACGAGCCCGTGGTTCCTGCACCCGAGCCACGCGCGGTGACCAACCACGAGCATGTCGAGGAGTCCTGCGCGGAGGCCCTGGCCCAGGTCCAGGCCTTCCTCCACAACGAACTGCCGGTCTCGGATGCCGACCTCATCCGGGCCCATCTCAACGCCTGCGAGAAGTGCCTCGAGAACTTCGACGTCGAGGCGCTGATCAGCAGGATGCTGCGCCGGTCGTGTTCGTCGCCGCCGGCACCCGCGAACCTCAGGGTCCGGCTCACCGCGCTCCGGGTCACCTACCGGCTCGACGACCACTGAGTCGGCGGATTGGTCGTCGGCGGCCGGTACTGGCAGAATCAGACACTGCGTCCTGCGGCTCGGCAGGGCCGATGACGAGGCTTCAGGAGGAACCATGGGCAAGGGTGGACGTAAGCGTCGCGCACGCCGCAAGCACAGCGCGAACCACGGCAAGCGCCCCAACGCGTGAGCTGACGCGCCGATGCCCCGGTCGTTCGCGACCGGGGTTTTTCATGCCCGGACGCCGGCGGCGTCCGGGTCGGCTCCGCGGCGGGAGTGGCCCGGCAGAGCTCCCGCTAGGGTGGGCCTCGTGGCATCCCTGCAGCAGCTGATCAACGAGCACTGCGCCCTGAGTTCCGACGATCAGGCGTGGCTCAAGGGGCTCGTCAACGAGTGGCACGTGCTCGCCGACACCAGCTTCTCCGACCTCGTGCTCTGGCTGCCCGACCGCGACGACGAGGCGGTCTTCTGGGCGACCGCGCAGATCAGGCCGACGACGGGCCCGACCGCCCTCGAGGAGGACGTCATCGGGGAGAGCATCGTCTACGACGACGAGCACCCCGTCACCGGCGCCTACCTGTCCCACGAGATCGTCGCCACCAGCGACAACCAGCTCAACGCCGGCATCCCGGTCGACACCCTGGCGATCCCGATCATCTCCCACGACCGGTGCATCGCCGTGCTCGAGCGGCACACCAACCGGATGGGCGTCCGGGCCCCGGGAGCCCTGGAGGATGCCTTCCTCGAGGTCGCCGAGATCCTCACCGACATGGTTCACCACCGCGAGTTTCCGGTCGACCCGCCGAGCGAGCCCAACCTCAGCCCCCGCGTCGCGGACGGGCTCGTCGTCGTCAACAACGACGGCCGCATCTCCTACGCCACTCCCAACGCCATCACCGCCTACCGTCGCCTCGGGCACATCGGAGACCTCGAGGGGGAGCGGCTCGAGGAGGTCACCCAGCGGCTCGGCCTGGGGTTGGCCACCGTGGGCCAGAGCTTCACCTCCGACCTGCGGGCGCGGGCCGTGCACGAGATCGACCTCGGCAACCGGCAGGCCAGCGCCCGGCTGCGGATCATCCCGCTCACCGTCGCCGGCCACCCGGCCGGAATCCTCGTGCTGGTGCGCGACACGACCGAGATCCAGGAACGCGAGCGCCAGTTGGTCACCAAGGACGCCACGATCCGCGAGATCCACCACCGGGTGAAGAACAACCTGCAGACCGTCGCGGCGCTCCTGCGGCTCCAGTCGAGGCGGATGACCACCGAGGAGTCGCGCACCGCGCTCCACGACGCGATGAACCGGGTGGCCGCGATCGCGGTCGTGCACGAGATCCTGTCGCAGGCCCACTCGGAGGCCGTCGAGTTCGACGACATCGCCGACCGCATCCTGCGGATGGTGGGTGACGTCGCCGCCCTGTCCGGCCGGGTCAACACCCGCCGGATCGGGTCGTTCGGGCTGGTGCCCGCCGCGGCCGCCACGTCGTTGTCCCTGGTGATCACCGAACTGCTGCAGAACGCCGTCGAACACGGGCTCAAGTTCACGACCGGGCAGGTCGAACTGCGCCCGACCAACACCGGCCGGGAGATCCGGGTCGACATCCTCGACGACGGCCCGGGACTTCCGCCGGACTTCGACATGACGGCGACCAACAGCCTGGGACTGTCGATCGTCACCACCCTCGTCGACGACGCCGGGGGCACCTTCACCCTGCGCAACAGGTCCGACGACCCGGACGCCGCCCCCGACGAGCACGGCACCCGCGCGCGGGTGACCATGCCGATCTGAGCGGCGTCCGGAGTTCGGTGGATGGGTGGGCCGGGGGCCCGGTGGTCTCAGGGCCGCGCCGGAGACGGCACGGCTGGCTCGCGGGTCAGGAGGAGCGCAGGCGCGAGCGGGCCTGACGGCGCTTGAGCGCGCGTCGCTCGTCCTCGCTCATCCCGCCCCACACTCCGTGGTCCTGGCCGTTGTCGAGCGCCCAGTTGAGGCACTGCTCGCGCACCTCGCAGCGACGGCACACCCGCTTGGCCTCCTCGATCTGCAGGAGGGCGGGGCCGGTGTTGCCGATGGGGAAGAAGAGCTCGGGGTCTTCGGTGAGGCAGGCGGCCTTGTGGCGCCAATCCATGTACGGACCACTCCTTTGACACAAAGGTGCTGGCCTAGCGGGCCAGCAACGCACACGCTGGCTCGGATGGACCCGCTAGTGGGACGGGTGGGAGACGAGGCTCCAGCCAGCAACAACGGTTCAGAATACCCCAGCGGGCCGGTTTGGACGAGGGGTGCGCGCCGAGAGAAATCGGTGTCACCGGCGACCCCCGCTACAGTGTGGGCGTGCCCGCCACCCGATCGCGTACCACCGCCGCCGCCGCCGCGCTCACCGCCGTGAGCGGACTCGGCTTCGCGGGCACCGCGGTGGCAGTCATCGTCTCCCGCTGGGCGGTGTTCTCGGCGGGCGTCGCGGTGGTGCTCCTCATCTACGCCGTGCTCGTCCTCATGATCGCCCTGCTCGTCTGGCAGCGGCGCCGCTCGGTGTTCGGAGCGGCCGTGGCGGCGTCCCTGCTGCACCTGCTGGTGCTCGGCAACCTGGCGACGGGCGACCACGGCGCGCTGTTCGCGGCGCTGGCGGTCATCCCCGCCGCGGCGCTCGTGTGCCTGCTCCTCGCTCCGACCCGGCGCGACTTCCGCCGGGCCTGACGGTCAGCCGACCCGGCCGGCGCCGTCGGCGGGGTGGGCCACGAACCAGGTCGGGGCGTTGAAGCCCCGGCGGGCGAACTCCTCGGCCACTGCCGTGCCGAC
>JAJYQH010000382.1 GCA_021794705.1 Actinomycetes bacterium
GCTGGACGAGTTCTTCCGCACCGGGGTCTACCGGGTGCGGGCGGCGTCCGAGACCCCGGCCACGTCGAGCCCCTCGATGGACATCTCCAAGGCGAGCAACTTCGAGCGGTTCGTCTTCGACCTGCTCGGGCGCGACGGCGTCCGCACGGCCGCCCTGTTCGGCGACGAGTTGCCCCGCCGCGGGTTCTTCGACCTGTCCGGCACGCCGGAGTTCGCGAGCATCGGGGCGAGATTCGGGTTCACCAGTGGGTCGTCGTCGCATGCCGACCGGGTGGCGACGATCCGGCGGGTGCGCGAGCGGTACGGCGTCCTCGTCGACCCGCACACCGCCGACGGGCTGCAGGTGGCCGCGCCCCGGGTGCGGCCCGGTGTGCCGATGGTCGTCGTCGAGACCGCCCTGCCGGTGAAGTTCGCCGCCACCGTCGAAGAGGCGCTGGGCGAGGCTCCCCCGGTGCCTCCGCAGTTCGCCGGGCTGCTCGACGCGCCACGCCACGTCGTCGACCTGGCCCCGGACGCCGGCGCCCTCAAGACGCTCATCGCCGAGCGGCTCACCGCGCTCGGCGAGCTGCCCTCGGAGTGAGGGCCGACTACCGCGATGACCGGGCCACGGAGGCCGGTCACTACACTGGCGGCGTGACGTCGCCCGGAACCGCCCTGCAGATCGAGGCCGTCTCCGTGACCTTCGGCACGGTGCACGCCCTGTCCGCACTCAGCCTGCAGGCGCGTCCCGGTGAGATCACCGCCGTGCTCGGCCCGAACGGGGCCGGCAAGACGACGATGATCCGCTGCTGCACCGGGCTCATCGCTCCCGACAGCGGGACGATCTCGATCTTCGGTGCACCGCCCGGCTCGGACGCGGCCGCCGCACGCCTGGGCGTGATGCCGCAGAGCGTCGGGGCGTGGAGCGGCATCCGCGCCGACGAACTGCTGCGCTACCTCTCCCGGCTCTACGCCCACCCGCAGCCGGTGGAGGATCTCATCGACCTGCTCGGCATCGGCGGCTTCCGGCGCACGCCGTACCGCCGCCTCTCCGGGGGCCAGCAGCAGAGCGTGAACCTCGCGGCGGCGCTCATCGGCAGGCCGGACCTCGTCTTCCTCGACGAGCCGACGGCCGGGCTCGACCCGCACGTGCGGCGGCACACCTGGGAGATCGTCCGGGGGCTCCGCGACGCGGGTCTGGCCGTGGTGCTCACCACGCACGCGATGGACGAGGCGGAGCAGCTCGCCGACTACGTCTGGCTCGTCGACCGCGGCTCGGTGGTGGCCCACGGCACGGTGCCCGACCTCACCCGGGACGCCAGCCTCGAAGAGGTGTTCCTCGCCACCACGACCTCACGGGTGCAGCCATGACCACCGCCTCCTCCCCCGCCATCGACTTCACCCCGCGGCCGGGAGCCGCCCCGCGCTCGCGGCAGGTGCTCGCGCACGCGCTCACCGAGGCGACCCTGCTCGTGCGCAACGGTGAGCAGTTGCTCCTCGCGCTGGTCATCCCCGTGGGCATCCTCGTGGCCGGCCGGCTGCTCGACGGGCGCCTCGGACTGCACGAGGAGAACATCGCCCCCTCGGTCTTCTCCCTCGCCGTCTTCAGCACCTGCTTCACGTCGCTGGCCATCGCCACCGGGTTCGAACGCCGCTACGGCGTGCTCGAACGGCTCGCCGCGACCCCGCTGGGGCGGGGTGGCCTGCTGGCCGGCAAGGCTCTGGCGATCATCCTCATCGCCCTCGGCCAGCTCGTGGTCCTCGCGGCGGTCGCGCTCGCCCTCGGCTGGCGCCCGCATCCGTCCGCGGCCCAGTGGCTGGTCGCCGTGCTCGGCGTCCCGCTCGCGATGCTCACCTTCGCCAACCTCGCCCTCGCCATGGCCGGACGCCTCCGCGCCGAGGCGACCCTCGGGCTGGCCAACCTCGTCTACCTCGTCGGCCTCGCGGCCGGCGGGATCATGTGGCCGGTCTCGGCCTACCCGGCCTCAGTGCGCTGGCTCGTCCGCGCGCTGCCGACGGGTGCGCTCGGCGAGGTGAGCCGGGCCTGGTCGGCCGGCGGCACGACGTGGTGGGCGCTCGGGGTCCTCGTCGTCTGGGCGGTCGCGTCCGCCCTTCTCGCCCGGAAGGTGTTCCGATGGATGTCCTGACCCCGCCGGCGCCCCCCGCCGCCCCCGCCCGGACGAGGCACTGGTTCGCCTCGCGCTGCGCGTTCGCCGCATGGGCGCTGGCGAGCCTCGTCGGCAACATCGTCATCGTGGTGAGCGGCGCGGTCGTGCGGCTCACGGCGTCCGGGCTCGGCTGCCCGACCTGGCCGCAGTGCTCCGCGGGCTCGTACGTGCCGCGGAACGCCGCCAACCACCACAGCCTCATCGAGTTCGGCAACCGGATGATCACCTTCGTGCTGATCTTCCTCGCCGTGGCGACGGTCGTCAGCGCGATCCGCAGCCGCGCCCCGCGCCACGAGCGGTGGCTCAGCTGGGCGGCGCTCGCGGGGATCCCGCTGCAGGGCGTGGTCGGCGGCATCTCGGTGCTCACCAAGCTGAACCCCTGGGTCGTCGCGCTGCACCTGCTCCTCTCGGTGGCGCTCATCGCCCTGCTCACCCGGCTGGTCATGCTCACCCGGGCGGTCCAGCCCGCCGATGCCCCGGTGTCACTCCGGCGGCTGGTGAGCCTGCTGTTCTGGGTGCTCATGGTGGCCATCTGGCTCGGCACCGTCGTCACCGGCGCCGGCCCCAACTCGGGGAGCGTGGGAGCCGCCCGGAACCACCTCGACATCCTCACCGTCGCCCGGATCCACGCGTTGTCGGTGTGGGTCGCGGTCGGCCTCACCGGCATCGTGCTCCTCCGGGCCCGGCGCCGGGGGCAGGCACGGGCGGCCCGGTGGGCCTCGTGGCTGCTCGCCGCCGAGCTGCTGCAGGGCGTCATCGGCTACGCCCAGTACTTCCTCGGGCTGCCGACCTGGTTGGTGATCTGCCACATGGCCGGGATCGGCGTGGTCGTCGTGGCTGCGGCCTGGCTGTGGTTCGGCGTGTCCCGCCCCCGGCGGGTCAGCGTGCCGGGGTGAACTGGGCGGCCGCCCAGTCGAGGAGCGCCGCGTCCATCGCGTAGTAGAACCCGTAGAAGCGGCGGTAGGCGTCGACCAGCCACGCGTCGGAGCCCAGTCGCTCCTCGAGCACCGGCTGCAGCCGGCGGGAGTCCTCCTCTGCGCCGGGGTAGCCGACGAGCAGGCACACCGCCCCCACCTCGTCGAGCACCGGGTCGGCCGCCAGCGCGTGCACGCTGATGTCGCAGACGCCGGTGATCCGGCCGTCGTCGACGAGCACGTTCCCGGGGTAGAAGTCGAGGTGTACGAAGGCGGGCGCAACCTCGCGCGCGGACACCTGCTCGTGCAACCGGTCGCGCTCGCGCCCGAGCCCGGGAACGCGCGCGGCGAGCAGCGGCCACGTCTCCCGGGTCGCCGTGGCGATCCGCTGGTCGAGCAGGTCGGCGAGGGTCGCCGCGGGCGGGTCGTCGGTGCACAGGGGGCGGTAGGGACCGGGGGGCACGGGCAGATGGCGGAGGCGGGCGGCGACGTCGAGGGTGTCGACCAGCAGCCGGTGGCGGGTCGCGGCGTCCGGCGTCTCCCGGAGGACGTCGAGCAGCGAGCGACCGGGGATCCTCCGATCGACGGTCCAGTGCTGAGCGCCCTGCCGGCCCTCGTCGAGCACGACCGGGACGCTGAGCCCGGCGTCCGTGCCGAGCCAGGAGCGCATGAGCCGGGCGGGACGCGGGTCGGGGCGCGCGTGGCTGGGGTGGAAGATCCGCAGCACCCGGCCGGCGTCCAGCGCGAACACGCGCGACTCGCCCCCGGCGCCCAGCAGCGCGCCGGCGTCCACGCCGAAACGACGCAGGATCGCGGGCTCGTCGGGGCCGGGCCGGGACGCCTGGGACAGGCTCATGGCGACTAGAAGATCAGGGGGTCGACGGCCGCGGCGATGAACACGAGGGCCAGGTAGGAGTTGGACCAGTGGAACAGCCGCATCGGCCGCAGCTGGGCGCCGACCAGACCGGCCTGCGCGCGACGCAGCAACTGCACGGACTCCCAGAGGAACACCACTCCGGTGCCCGCGGCCACGAGGGGATAGAGCCACCCGGTGTGGGCGGCCGGCCACACGAGCAGCGACGTGGCGACCGTGAGCACGGAGTAGACGAGGATGCGCCGGGCGACCCGGGTCGCGTCCATCACAACCGGCAGCATGGGCACGTGGGCCGCGGCGTAGTCGTCGCGGTACCGGAAGGCGAGCGCCCACGTGTGCGGCGGCGTCCAGAAGAAGACGATGAGGAACAGCACAAGCGGCGCCCACCCAGATCGGA
>JAJYQH010000292.1 GCA_021794705.1 Actinomycetes bacterium
CCCGCCGCGAGGTCCCTCAGCCCAGGGTGACCGACGAGATCGTCGCGTCGGCCACCGGGGTGCTGCCGTCCTTCGGGTCGACGCCCTTCGCCGCGATCCCCTTGACGACGTCGAGCCCCGCCGTGTCCATCCGACCGAAGACGGTGTAGCTCGGCGGCAGCGGCGAGTCGGCGAAGACGAGGAAGAACTGCGAGCCGTTCGTGTCCGGTCCGCGGTTGGCCATCGCGACGGTGCCGGCGCCGTAGGTCTCGTGCCCGCTCAACTCGTCGGGGAAGCTGTAGCCCGGGCCGCCCGTGCCGGTCGCGGTGGGGTCGCCGCACTGGAGGATGAAGATGCCGCTCGTCACCAGCCGGTGGCACTTCGTGTTGGTGTAGAAGCCCTGGGTGGCCAGGGACAGGAACGAGTTCACCGTGCAGGGGGCGTGCGCGCGGTCGAGGGTGATCGTCACGTCGCCGCTCCGGAAGTGCAGGGTGGCCGACGCGGTCCCCGTCGTGGGGACGCCGGTCGTCGACGGCGGGTCGACCGGCCGCGCCGGCGTCCCGCCCAGCGGGTAGGAGCAGGTGGCGCCCTGGTTCGGCGTGCCGGACGCCGTCGGGTCGGCGCTCTGCGCCGGCGCGCAGGCGGGCAGCAGCAGCGCGAGGCCCACAGCGGCCGCGATTCTCGCCCGGGTCATCGCCACGGTCCGGTCCTCTCTCGTCCTCTGCGCCCCGGTCGTCGCGGCGCCCTCCCGAGGGTAGTGGTCCCCGCCCCGGCGCCCGGTCCGGCACGCCGCCCGTAGGGTGGGGCCCATGGTCATCTTGTCGAAGATCTACACGCGCACGGGAGACGGGGGCACCACCCGCCTCGCCGACAACTCGGTCGCCCGGAAGACCGACCTGCGGGTCGAGGCCTACGGGGACGTCGACGAGTGCAACTCCCATCTCGGGGTGGTGCTCGCCGATCCGTCGCTGCCCGGGGAGCTGGCCGACGTCCTGCGGGTCGTGCAGAACGAACTGTTCGACGTCGGGGCCGACCTGTCCACCCCGCTCCGCGACGATCCGCCCTGGCCCCCGCTGCGGATCGCCGACGACAGCGTCGAACGGCTGGAGCACTGGTGCGACCTGTTCGGGGACGCCCTGCCGACGCTGCGCTCGTTCGTGCTACCCGGCGGCACCCCGGTGTCCGCCCACCTGCACGTCGCGCGCACCGTCTGCCGCCGGGCGGAGAGGGCGGCGTGGGCCGCCCGGGAGGCCTACGGCGTCGACAGCGCCCCGGCCGGCAGCCCGGAGGGCAGCGGTGGGGTGAACCCGGTCGCGATCACCTACCTCAACCGGCTCTCCGACCTGCTGTTCATCATGGCCCGCGCCGCCAACACCGGCGCCGAACCGCTCTGGGTGCCCGGAACCGACCGGATGCCGTCCCGGCCGGCCGGCCCCGAGGACGCCGGCGGCTGAGCCGGGCGGTCAGGCGTGGATCTGCGGGGCCCGGCCCGGTGGGGAGGCTTCGAGCCAGCTCAACAGCCCCGTGACCGACCCGCTGCTCAGCGCGAACTCGACCCGCCGCGGCGCGGCGTCCGGCACGGTGTACTCGACGACGATGATGGAGTCGAGTCCCGCGAGGAAGACCGACTCGGTCGGGTCGGGACGCCGGCGGTCGACCACCCGGGCGGTCCGCCGGGGGATGACCTCCGCGGGCTTCACCGACGGGCTGAACACCTTGTACCACTCGAACCGCTCGCCCCGGTACCTCGCCATGCCCGTGACCCAGCCCGGACGCCGCATGCCGGTGCGCAGCGCGCAGTCGAAGACCGCCGCCGTCTGGGAAAGGAGACGGCGGCGCACGTACAGGCCGATCACCGCGGCCAGGGCGATGACCACCAGGACCGCGAGGACGGTCTCCGTGTCGGCGAGCCAGCCCATGGCTCCAAAACTACTGCACGCGGACGCCGCCCCCGCACAGGTCTGCCTCCCAAGACCGTGACCGGCAACATGACCCTGATAAGGAGAAAAGGGTGGGCCGGGGCTGTCGCCCCGGCCCACGCCCAGTGCTGAGAACGGTCAGTGCCCGTACACCGACCCGGCGGTCACCTGCGCCGCCTTGACCTGCGCCTGGGCCAGGTGCAGCCGGTGCACCTGGTCGGTCGTGGCGTCGCCGGTGTCCATGATCTTCTCCAGCTCGGCGACGTTGCGCTGCGCCTCCTCGAGGCTCACCTCGGCGCTGCGGGTCGCGTACTGGGCCAGCAGTGACACCCGGTTGTCGGCCACGAGGACGAAGCCGCCGTCGAGGGCGAGCACCTCCTGCTTGCCGTCCGGCGTGACGATCGTCGCGACGCACGGCACGAGCGCGGCGAGCACCGGCTCGTGCCCGGGCAGGATGCCGATGTCCCCCTCGGTGGTGCGCACGATGACGTTGACGCCCTCCCCCTCCCACACGAGACGGTTGGCGGCGACCACGTCGACGTGCATCGACTCCGGCATCAGAGGTCCTTCTGCATCTGGTCCCACTTCTTCATGACGTCGTCCATGCCGCCCACGTTGAAGAAGGCCTGCTCGGCGATGTGGTCGACATCGCCGTTGACGATCATCTGGAAGGACTCGATGGTCTCCTTGAGGGGCACGGTCGAGCCGGGCACCTGGGTGAACTTCTCCGCCATGTAGGTGTTCTGGGAGAGGAACTGCTGGATGCGCCGGGCCCGGGCCACGACGATCTTGTCCTCCTCGCTCAGCTCGTCGACACCGAGGATCGCGATGATGTCCTGGAGCTCCTTGTTGCGCTGGAGGATCTGCTTCACCCGCACGGCCGTGTCGTAGTGCTCCTGCCCGACGTACTGCGGGTCGAGGATGCGCGACGTCGAGGAGAGCGGGTCGACGGCCGGGTAGAGGCCGCGGGACGCGATCTCGCGCGACAGCTCGGTGGTCGCGTCGAGGTGGGCGAAGGTCGTCGCCGGGGCGGGGTCGGTGTAGTCGTCGGCGGGCACGTAGATCGCCTGCATCGAGGTGATCGAGTGACCACGGGTCGAGGTGATCCGCTCCTGCAGCTGACCCATCTCGTCGGCCAGGTTGGGCTGGTAGCCCACCGCCGAGGGCATCCGGCCGAGCAGGGTCGAGACCTCGGAGCCCGCCTGGGTGAACCGGAAGATGTTGTCGATGAACAGCAGCACGTCCTGCTTCTCGACGTCGCGGAAGTACTCCGCCATGGTGAGCGCCGAGAGCGCCACCCGCAGCCGGGTGCCCGGCGGCTCGTCCATCTGGCCGAACACGAGGGCGGTGTCCTTGAGGACGCCGGCCTCCTCCATCTCGTGGATGAGGTCGTTGCCCTCACGCGTGCGCTCGCCGACGCCGGCGAACACCGAGGTGCCACCGAAGTTGTGGGCGATGCGGTAGATCATCTCCTGGATGAGCACGGTCTTGCCCACCCCGGCGCCGCCGAACAGGCCGATCTTGCCGCCCTGCACGTAGGGGGTGAGCAGGTCGAGCACCTTGATGCCGGTGTGCAGCATCTCGGTCTTGCTCTCGAGCTCGTCGAACTTCGGCGGCTCGCGGTGGATCGACCAGCGGTCGGTGATCTCGATGCTCGACGGCTCGACGTTCAGCACCTCACCGGTGGCGTTCCAGACGTGGCCCTTGGTGATCTCACCGACCGGCACCATGATCGGCGCGCCGGTGTCGCGCACCTCGGCGCCGCGCTGCATGCCGTCGGTCGGCTTGAGGCAGATCGCGCGCACCATGCTGTCGCCCACGTGCAGGGCGACCTCCATGGTGATCGTGCGGGTGCCCTGCGCCTCACCGGTCTCGCCCTCGCCCATGACGGGGACGTCGACGAGCAGGGCGTTGTTGATCGGCGGCATGGCGTCCGGCGGGAACTCGACGTCGACGACGGGGCCGATGACGCGCGACACGCGGCCGACGCGAGTGGTGATCTCGTCCTGGGTGGCAGTCATGGGGCTCACTCTTCCTTCGCCATATCGGCGAGCGCGCCCGCGCCGCCGACGATTTCGCTGATTTCCTGGGTGATCTCGGCCTGACGCGCCTGGTTGGCCTGTCGGGTGAGGCGCTCGATGAGCTGTTGCGCGTTGTCGGTGGCCGACTTCATCGCCCGCTGCTGGCTCGCCCACTGGGACGCCGCCGACTCGAGCAGGTAGAACCAGATGCGGTTGCGCACGTAGAGCGAGAGCAGCGTGTCGAGCACCGTTTCGGCGTCCGGTTCGAAGTCGAACTGCAGTTCCCTGCCCTGCTGCTGGTCGATCTGGGCGGAGTTGACCGGCGAGCCGCCCTCCTCGACCACCTCGATCGGCAGCACCCGGCGCACCCGGGGTTCCTGGATGAGCATCGAGCGCATGCGGGTGTAG